>JAADEV010000014.1 GCA_013153295.1 Aquificota bacterium
CAAGGTTAACCTAATTCCCTTTAACCCTTACCCCGGTTCACAGTTTGAAAGACCTGATAAGGAAAGGGTAGACCGTTTCCATAAAATACTGTGGCAGTATAATATTGGGGCTTTTGTCCGTTGGAGTAAAGGGGCTGATATTTCCGCCGCCTGTGGACAGCTTAGGAAAAAGGAACTTCAATCTGCAAAAAATCCTACCAACCTTCTTAAGGTGTCCTGATTAAACGGGAAGTATAAGGTTTCCCCTTCCACCTTTGGCACATTAAACTCTTTTATAAATGATTGGAGTGTTTCTACAGGGAACTGGTCTGTAATCTCCATCGTTGAAACAGGGGAGTTTATATGTAGCTTTTTTATACCTTTGTTTTGTATTGCCTTTTTTAGTTTTTGTATCTCCAGATAGTTTTGGAAGGCTTGGGGTAGTCCTTGGTAAAACTCCTCAAGGTGTTTTTTTATCTCCTCTATCTCCTTTATATCTGTAGCCTTTGCCACAGAAAGGTATATGTTTAACCTTTCATCTGGGTTGTTTATAAACTCCTCAGGTATGAAACTGTCAACTGACACCACAAGTGTAGCCTCTGTGGTTGTGTCCCCCCTTTCCTCGTTTATTGCTTCCTGCAACAGCTTTATATACATCTGGTATCCTACTGCTTTAATATGCCCACTTTGTTCAACACCAAGTATATTCCCTGCCCCTCTAATCTTCATATCCTCTAAAGCTACTTTAAGACCTGAACCCGGTTTAGTAAGTTTCATAATGGTGTTTATCCTTTTTTCCGCCTTGTCTGTTAAATCAGGTGGGACAAAAAGGTAGCAATACGCCTGTCTATCACCCCTTCCTACCCTACCCCTAAGGTGGTAAAGCTGTGCCAGTCCAAACATATGGGCATCTTCCACTATAAGGGTATTAGCTGTAGGTATATCCACCCCTGTTTCTATAATAGATGTGGCTACAAGTATATCCCCTTTTCCTTCCATAAACTCCATAACTACCTTTTCTATCTCCTTTGGTTTCATCTGTCCGTGGGCTATGAGAACCTTCCTGTTTGGAAAAAGCCCCTTTAGTTCCTCTGCCTTTTCTTTTATTGTGGATACCCTATTGTGTAGGTAAAACACCTGTCCGCCCCTTTCCAACTCCCTCTGTATCGCCCCTTTAACAGTTTCTATACTGTATACACTTACAAATGTTTTAACCTCCATTCTACCTTCAGGTGGGGTGTTAATAACTGACATCTCCTTTAGCCCTGACAAAGCCATATTAAGTGTTCTTGGGATAGGTGTTGCAGTAAGGTAAAGGGTATCTATATCCTTTTTCTTCTGTCTTATCCTTTCCTTTGCCCTTACACCGAACCTGTGTTCCTCATCTATTATTAACATTCCAAGGTTTTTAAACTTTACTTTGTCCTGTAGTAGTTTGTGTGTTCCAATGATAATATCTATCTCACCGTTTTCTAACTTTTGTAAAATCTCTTTCTGTTCCTTTGTGGATTTTAGCCTTGATAGGTTTTCAACCACAACCCCAAAGGGTTCAAGCCTTTTTTTAAAATTTCTGTAGTGCTGTAGGGCAAGGACTGTTGTAGGTGTAAGGACTGCTACCTGATAGCCGTTTAAAACACTTATAAATGCAGACCTTAAGGCAACCTCCGTTTTACCAAACCCAACATCTCCACACACAACCCTTTCCATAGGGGTTTCCTTAGAAAGGTCTGTTTTTACATCTTTTATAGCCTTTAGCTGGTCTGGTGTTTCCACATACTCAAAGGTTGTTTCCATCTCTTTTATTAGAGGGTCTTCTACAGAAAGGGGTTTCCTTTTTATACCCTGTCTGTAGGTGTAAAGCTGTATTAACTGTTTTGCTACCTTTCTTAGGGAGTTTTTTACCTTCCTTTTTAGACTACGCCAGCTTGGTGATGACAGACTATCCAGTTGGACACTGCCGTAGGCTTTGTATTTAAAAATCTTATCAAAGTGGAGATAGGAAACATATATTTTCTCTCCCCCTGCATACTCAAGCACCATAAAATCGTAATCTTTACCTTTTATATTCCTTGTTTCTATTCCTTTAAAGATACCTATACCGTAATCCTGATGGATTATATAATCCCCTATAGATAGGGTTTCCACATCTATATCTACACTTCCCCCATCTTCAGGTAGGTATACAGTTTTTTCACTTTTTAGCTGTAGCGGTGTTCTTATTGGAAGGTAAACCTTTTTATACCCCTTTGCCTCCTCTTTAGATGGTATATCTAAGTTGTAGCCCTGTGTTGTTATATGTAGGTATGCCCCTTTTTGGGGTTGTGTATTTAGGTAAACTGTTTTTATATCCTGTAGATACTCTGATATGTCTACGCTGTCTGTTTCATCAAAGGTATAGGGAAATATATCCCCTTTTATAGGTAAGGTGTAAAGTGGGAAAATATCAACCTGTGGTATAGGCTTCCTTGTGTTCAGTTTAGATTTAAGGAATATCTCTTCTATCTCGTCCCCAAAGGTGTGTATCTCTACCACCCCTAAAAATGGTATGTTAACTGTTATAACACCACCTTTTACTGTAAACTCCCCCCAGCCTTCAACACTGTCCACATTTGTGTAGCCCCCTTCCTTTAACTTTTCCATTATGTATTCAAACTCTGTTGTTTCCCCTGCTTTTAGCTGGACTGTATCCTTTAAAAACCTGTTTTTAGTTCTTACCTTTATCCCTTTAGGTATCTCCGCTGTGGATAGGACTGTAGGCTTTTTAAACAGATGGGAGTATATTAGGTAGTTTATCTTTATCTGTGTGTCTAAATCCAACGGCTGTCTAAACTCTGGAATGTTTACAGCTGTTATACTTTTGTTAAAATACTTGGCAAAGGCTGTAATATTTTCTGTAAACAGCTTTGCCCTTTTCTGGTCAGGTGTTATTACTAAAAACGGAGGTTCTATATTTTTTAAACAGTAATACTCTGGGTAAGACCCTACCGCCCCGCTAACCTTTTTCATTTTAGGATTTCTTTCTCAGCCTTAAAACCTTTCTAAATGTTCTTTTCCTTTTGTGTCTCAGTCTAAATTCTGCTTCAGACACAAATATATACTTTGGGACATAATACATAAGGGCAAGTATAAGGGCTAAAAACCCTATCCCTACATAATCAAGTGGTTTAAAGTGGGGGGCTTTTATTATGATTTCCCTAAGGACTGCTATAAGGGTTGTTTTCACAATAAGTGATGTGTCTATACGCCTCTCTTTAAGGTATACAATTGTAAGTCTAAACAGCTCTATAAGGATAAACAGGTATATAAATTTAGGTATAAGGTCGTATACCTTTACCTGTGCTTTGACCAGTGCGTTAAATATATCATAAAGGGCTAAAACGCTGATAACAAAAAGTAGTATAAGTAAAATAAGGACTATAAGGTCTTCTAAAAACTCTAAAAAATCTCCTAACTTCTGGTGGATAGAGTGGGGTCTGGTTATCTCTTTCAGTCTGTCCTTTAGTTTTTTATCTGCCATTTATCCTTTTTACTATCTGTATTTTTTGTCCCGGTCTGATAATATTCCCTTTTATGTTGTTCCACCTTTTTATCTGGCTTACAGATGTGCCGAACCTTTTGGCTATTTTTATAAGGCTGTCCCCTTTTCTAACAGTGTATCTTATATATCTATATGTAGGTTTTCTCTTTTTGACAATCCTTTTTAGATACTTAACATCTCTTTTTACTATCTTTGGTTCTTTTACTCTGGATAGGTCTATAACACCATTATAGTAGTATGGGTAAGCCTCTATAAATGAAGGTATCTTTAACAGCCTACCTACAGCTACATAGTTGCCCCTAATATGGTTTATCCTTTTTAGGTATTCAACTGTAGTTCCAAAACGGTTTGCTATAGACTGTAAGGTATCCCCTTTCTTCACCCTGTAGCCAAGTAAAACAGGGTATTTTTTTATCGGCGATTTTGCTAAAGCCCCTTCAACAGTTTGTTTAAAGCCCTTTGGTAAGTATATATTGTAGTTGTCCCCAAAAGGTGGAATAACACCTTTTATAAGGTGTGGGTTCATATCCATCAGTTTTTCAAGGGGTATCCCTGTTATTGCAGATATGTAGGCTAAAGATACCGGCTTATCAACCTTCAGTATGTCAAAATCCATATGGGAGTAATCAAACTTTTCCTTTTCAAGTATCTCCCTTACAACTACCACTGTAGCTAAAAAGTTAGGCACATAGTTTCTGGTTTCCTTTGATAGATACTCATCTATATCCCAAAAATCCTCACCACCGTATTTGTTTATCCTCCTGATTATAGTCCCTTCCCCTGAGTTGTAGCTTGCAAGGGCTAAACTCCAGTCATCAAATATACTGTATAAATCTTTCAGGTATTTTGCCGCCGCTATTGTGGATTTTTCCACATCAAACCTTTCATCTATCCACTGGTTTATACGCAGTCCGTAGTTTCTACCTGTTTTTGGCATAAATTGCCACAGCCCACCTGCCCCTGCAGGGGAAACAATATCCACTGTAAAATGGCTTTCTATAATAGGTAGGAATATAAACTCATCAGGTATCTGATACTTGGAGAAAATCTCCTTTATAAGTGGTATATACTTTTTACCCCTCTGCAGATGGGACAGTATCCTTTTGTATCCTCTGGTTTTAAGTAGCTTTATCCTGTTTCTGATTATAGATTTTTCAACAAGGTCTATCTTAAGGTGTATGTCCACCTTACTTTCAAGGGAGGACAGGTCGTTTATAATAGGTGATGCGTCAAGGGCAACATTGATTATTAGCTTTATATCTTCAGGGTTAAGGTAGTCCCCTTTAGCAAAGCCACCGAAAAGCCCACAGGCAACAAGCAAACCAACAACTTTTTTCCTCATAATACACAAATTATAATACAAATGTTATTAAAAAAAAGATGTAAATCATAATTTTATTTTCTATGATATTAGCACATATTCAGTCTATAATATAGATTAACAAACTTTTTGCAGGGACAGTATGGAGATATTTGCCACAGGGCTTAACCACAAAACCGCACCTGTAGAGATAAGGGAAAAGTTAGCAATAGCTGAAGAGAGATTTTTAGATATACTTGACAAGGTTATACAACTGCCGTCTGTGTTTGAAAGTTGTATACTGTCCACCTGCAACAGGGTTGAGATTTACGGTGTATGTGATAATCCAGAGGAAACATATCAGGATATACTTAAAATATTCTCATCATACTCAGGATTGAAAGTAGACCAGCTTAAAAGGTATGTGTTTTTCTACAAAGGTAGGGAAGCAATAAAGCATATCTTCAGCGTCTCCTCCAGCCTTAACTCAATGGTAATAGGTGAGCCACAAATCGTATGCCAGTTTAAAGATTCATTTTCCAAGGCAAAAGAGGCAAGGACAGTTAAAAACATAATGACCAGACTTTTTGACAAAGCAATGAATGTATCTAAAAAAATAAGAACATCTACAGGGATAAGTAGAAGGGCAGTATCAATAAGCTACGCCGCAGTAGAGCTGGCAAAAAAGATATTTGGGGATTTATCAGACAAAAATGTCCTACTCCTTGGGGCTGGGGAGATGGCAGAGCTTGCGGCAAGGCATTTAGCCTCAACAGGGGTAAGGCATATATTTGTCTCCAACAGAACATTTGAAAAGGCAGTCCAACTTGCAGATGAGTTTGGAGGGTCTGCAATAAGGTTTAACAAACTGTTTGAATTCCTACCTGAGGCGGATATTATCATAGTCTCAACAGGGGCTAAAGAGCCTATTCTCAGAAAAGAGCATTTTAAAGGGATAGAGAAACAAAGGCAGGGAAAACCTGTTTTTATTATAGATATATCTGTCCCAAGGAATGTAGCTGAAGATGTTAACGAGATAGAAACAGTTTTCCTTTACAATATAGACGACCTTAAAACAGTTGTGGACAAAAACCTTGAAGAGAGAAAGATAGCCGCCCAAACAGCAAGCCTACTTATAGATGAAGAGGTGGCAAAGTTTGACAGGTGGTTAAAACAGCTTGAGGTAAGCCCTACAATAGCCAAAGTAAGACATTTTGCAGACCAGATTAGAGAAGAGCAACTGGAAAGGCTTTTTAACTCTATGCCATACCTAAACGAAAAGGAAAGGGAGAATATAGACCTTGCAGTCCGTTCAATAATAAACAAAATACTCCACAGACCTACAATGTATATAAAAGACAAAGCAACAAAGGAAAACAGCCAGTTTTATATACAGATTTTTGAAGAGATGTTCAGCCCAAAATGGGAGTTTAGGAAAAAGCAGAAAACAGCCTTAGAAAAGGAAAACAAAAGTGAAAGGTAAAATCCTACTTTATACAGGGGTTTTCTTTTTAGCCTCACTTCTACTTGGAAAGATAACAAACCTGTTTGAAATGGAAAGGTTAAAATCTATCCAAGCAAAGGGGGAAAAGATAAAACAGTTTACCCTTGTAGGTATAGGCAACGGCAAGTATAGACTAAAAGGGGACACCCTATACACAAAGGGAAAGGATTATTATATAGACAAATTTAACTTAGAGTATACAAAGGGCAGAGAAAAAATAAAGGTTTTGTCTAACAAAGGCGTTTACAACTCTGAAGATGAAACACTAAACCTACAGGGAGATGTGCAGGTTATCCTACAGAACCTAAAGATGGAAACAGACAACCTAAAGGTTTTAGTTAAAGAAAAAAGGGCTTTTAACACGACAGACACAAAAATAACCTCAAAACAGATGTTAACAACCGGCAGAAATGTTTTTATAGACTTTAAAAAAAACAGGCTAAAATTAGAAGATGTTAAAACTGTTTACAGGGGAGGCTAATGTTAAAGGTTTTTATTGCCCTACTTATAGCCTTTAGTATCACCTACGCCCAAACAAAGGAAAATACAGAAAAAAAACCTATAGTAATAGAAGCGGATACCCTTGATTATGACAAACAGAAACAAATCGCAGTCTATAAGGGAAATGTAGTTGTAAAGAAAGATGATTTTGTTATGTATTCAGATGTATTAAAGTTATACCTTGATGAAAACGGTGATATAAAAAAGATTGTGGCAGTGGGAAATGTTAGGTTTAAAAAGGACAACAGAAGTGGAAAAAGCCAAGAGGCAGTATACTACAAAGACAAAAACTACATTGTTTTAAAAGGTAAAGCAATGGTAAAACAGGACAACAACATAATAGAGGGGGACGAAATAATATACTACCTTGACACAGAAAAGGCTGAAGTGGTAGGTAAAAACAAAAGGGTAAGGACAATCTTTTTCCCTGAAGATACAAAAAAAGAGGAGAAAAAGGACTAAATGGAAAAGGAAATAAAAAAGGTTTCAGCGGTAAAAGGGGTTTTAAGGGTTCCATCTGACAAATCAATATCCCACAGGGCTATTATACTTAATGCCCTTGCAGAAGGGGAAAGTAGGATAAAAAATTTCCTCAGGGCAGGGGATACCCTAACAACCATAACAGTTTACAAAAAGTTAGGTGTAAAAATAGAAGAGGAAAACGGCATCATAAAAGTAATAGGCAAAGGGCTAAAAGGTTTATCTGAGCCAGATGATATTTTAGATATGGGGAATTCAGGGACAACAACAAGGCTTACCCTTGGGGTTTTAGCTGGGCAGAACTTTTTTGCCAGCTTAACAGGGGACGAAAGCCTGAGAAAAAGACCTATGGGCAGGGTAGCCAACCCACTAAGGGAAATGGGGGCAAAAATAGACGGAAGGAAAGGAGGGGAACTACTACCTTTATCTGTAAGGGGAGCTAACACAAAGGGGATAAACTTTTTCAACAAAAAAGCAAGCGCCCAAGTAAAGTCAGCCTTACTCCTTGCAGGCTTAAACAGTGAAGGGGAAACGGTGGTGGTAGAACCTTTTAAATCAAGAGACCATACAGAAAAAATGCTTTCTAAAATGGGCGCAAAAATAGAGATAAAAGAAGGTGAGCAGTATACTGTATCTGTCCAACAAACAGAAAAACTAAACCCAGTAGATATAGATGTGCCTGCAGACCCTTCATCTGCCGCATTTTTTGTTGCCGCCGCAGTCCTTGTCCCAAACTCACACCTTATACTAAAAGATGTTCTGGTAAATCCAACAAGGGACGGCTTTTTTAGGAAGCTAAAGGAAATGGGAGCAAAGATACAGTATACCAACATTCGGGAAGTGGCAGGGGAAAAGGTAGCTGATATAGAGGTTGAATACTCACCGAGCCTAAAGGCTATCACTGTAGACAGGGAAGATATACCCTCTATGGTTGATGAGATACCAATACTTGCAGTTGTATCAACACAGGCAGAAGGGGAAACTATCATAAAGGGGGCAGAGGAGCTTAGGGTTAAGGAAAGTGATAGGATAAAGGCGGTGGTTGAAAATCTGCGGAAAGTGGGAATAGAAGCGGAAGAGCTTAATGATGGAATGGTTATAAAGGGTAAACAGCCTGTAAAAGGTGGTGTGGTGGACAGCTACAAAGACCACAGAATTGCAATGGCTTTTAGTATATTAGGGCTTATCAGTGAAGATGGTATAAGAATAAAGGACGCCGACTGTGCATACATATCCTACCCAGAATTTTACGAACATCTACAACAGGTAGTAGTAAGATAGGATTTAAACTGTTAGCCAGACAATCAAAGGTTGGCTAAATAGCTATTTGGAGAAGCCACTGTGAAAAAAAGACTACCAGTTGATACACAAACCTTTAGAAAAATCAGGGAAGGAAATTATCTCTACATAGACAAAAC
>JAADEV010000005.1 GCA_013153295.1 Aquificota bacterium
TGTGTAATCATCACTGTGGCTGGTTAGTATGCTAACTGCCAGTATTTTAAGCCCTGTTCCCTTCGCCCCTTCCACAGCCCTTTTTATCATCTCCTCCCCACCTAAGCTGTGGATTGTAAGGTAATCTGCCCCAAGCTCAACGGCAGATTTTACACCGTTGTATACAGTGTTTGGTATATCGTGTAGCTTCAGGTCTAAAAAAAGCTCAAACCCCCTGTCCTTGACCGCCTGTGTTATACCTTTTCCCTCTTTTATAAAAAGTTTATACCCAACTTTTATGATAATATCCTCACCCTTTAGCTGGTCAAGTAGCTGTAAGGCTTCCCCTGTTTCTACATCAAGGGCTACGGCAAGTTTCGGCAAGGTTAATCCTCCTTATAGGCAAGCTGTATTGCCCTTTTTATATCCTCAAGTAGGGTTTTTTCGTGGCTTGGGTTTCTAAGGACAAAGGCAGGGTGGTATGTAAGGTAAACCAGCCTTCCCTTCCAGTTTATAACTGAACCCCTCTCTTTGGTGATAGATACATTTCTACCTAAAAAAGCCCTTGCGGCTGTTGAACCTAACAGGCATAACACTTTAGGGTCTATTATCTGTATCTGCTCCTCAAGGTATGGGAAACAGGCTTCCATCTCCCAAGGGGTTGGTGTTCTGTTCCCCGGTGGTCTACATTTACATATGTTTGTTATATAAAACTCCTCCCTTTTGTGTCCAGCTTCCTCTATTAGCTTTGTTAAAAGTTTCCCAGCCCTTCCTACAAATGGTCTACCTTGCTTGTCTTCATCTCCTCCGGGGGCTTCCCCGATAAACATCAGTCTGGCGTTTATATTCCCCTCCCCAAGGACTGCCTGTATCCTTTCTTTGTATAAATCACATTTTTTACAGTTTTGTATCTGCTGGTTTAACTGCTGTAGTTTTTTTATCTTTTCTTCCACTGTTTTAGGGTCTGTTTCCCCATCTACCACAACATACTCAAAGCCTAACTCTTTAAGGAGTTTTATATAGTTTGAAAGGCTGTTATCCATCTATATACTCCACCGCTTGTTGGATATTTTTTACTTTTATAAGGCTTGGGTCGTTGACATCTGTGTTTGCAGGCACCATTATTTTATCAAAACCGAAGGATTTTGCCTCCTTTATCCTCTGCTCTGTGTAGTATACAGACCTTACCTCACCTGTTAACCCTACCTCCCCAAAAACCGCAAGGTTGTTTGGAACAGGTTTGTTTCTAAGTGAGGAAACTATTGCCGTTGCCACCGCAAGGTCTACAGCAGGCTCTTTTACCGTTATTCCCCCTACCACATTTACAAAAATATCCCTATCCTTAAGGAAAATCCCTAATTCCTTTTCAAGTATTGCTGTTATTATAGAAAGTCTGTTTATATCAAACCCTTGTGTTTTCCTTTGTGGGACAGCGTAAACTGTTTTGGAAACAAGGGCTTGAACCTCTATTAAAACAGGTTTTGCCCCCTCTGTGTATGGGAATATTACGCTACCTGCCTTCCCTACAGGTCTTTCAGAAAGAAAGAACGATGAGGGGTTTGCTACTTCCTTTAATCCCCTGTCTTCCATAGAAAAAACAGCCATCTCCCCTGAAGCCCCGAACCTGTTTTTTATTACCTTTAAAACCCTGTAGGAGTGTCCCCTTTCACCTTCAAACTGGGCTACAGTATCTACTATATGCTCAAGGACTTTGGGACCGGCTATTGAACCTTCTTTGGTAATCTGTCCCACTATTATTACAGGGACGCCTGTTTCCTTTGCAACCTCTGTAAGTCTGGTGCTTGCCTCCCTTACCTGTGATACTGAACCGGGGGCACTTTCAAGTAATGGGGAGAAAAGGGTCTGTATAGAGTCTACAACCACTAAAGCAGGTCTTTCCTCCCTTATGGCTGTGGTTATTGTCTCAAGGTTTGTTTCAGGTAAAAGTAAAAGGTTTTCCTTTACAGCCCCTATCCTTTCACCTCTAATGTATATCTGGTGTCCAGCCTCCTCCCCTGAGATATACATAACCTTGTTTTTATCTGCCACATTTGAACATACCTGAAGTAAAAGTGTTGACTTCCCTATACCCGGCTCACCTGATACAAGTAAAACCTGCCCTTTGACTATACCTCCCCCAAGGGCGTTATCAAGGGTTTTTATCCCTGTGGACAGTCTGGTTTGGTCTGTCTGTTTTTTTGCCTCTGTTATCGGTATAGGTCTAACTGTGGTTGCGGTCTGGGTGTAATCCCTCTTTTTAGTTGTTGTTATCCTTTCCTCTGTTAGTGTGTTCCAGCTACCACAGGCATTACACCTGCCAGACCAAGTTGGGAATGTAGCCCCACACTCATTACACACATACCTTGTTTTGGTTTTACCTTTAGCCATTTTGTTGTGCTACTTTTCCCTCTATGTAATCAAATCCTATCTCCTTTGCAAACTGGTAAAGCTGGTCTGTATCAACACCTGAGGCTATGGTTTTTACCCCAAACTCCCTGCCCATATCCACTATACCTTTTAATACCTTCTTCCTTTTTGAGGAAAACATAGATGTGCGGATAAATGTTTTGTTTATCTTAAGATACTCAAAGGCGTTATGCTCAAACATCTGGGTTAGCATCTTTACAGGTGTTTTCCCTGCCCCAAAGTTATCAAGGCATATTGTAAAGTTGTAAGCCTCCTTCAGCTCCAGTATTGTGTTAAAGCTGTTTACAAATGTGTTCTCAGAAATCATAAACACAGATTTGTCTTTAATGTATAAAATATCCTTGGTTATTCTGTCATCTGGTAGGTTGTATACCCTTTCAAGTATAGACTGGCGTATCTTTACAAACAGCTTTTTGTCCACTTGTGGGTATATCTTTTTCTTTATTTGGTTAAACAGCCTTTTACTAATGGTTGTAAATACCTTCTCAAGCTGTAGGTTCTCAGGTAGCTCACACAGATTTGCCCTGTTAAGACTTGCAGACCTGCAGACAACCTCGTAAGCTACAGTTTGTAAATCCTGTATAGTTTTTATAGGCTCAAGCTCCACAGAAAATCTGCCTTTGTCCATATCCTCCAGTATTAGTTTTTCCAGCTCCTCAGCTTTGCTGTATAGGACTGGCTGGTCTTTTACAAACACATAACTTCTGTTTCCACTGTCCTTTATGTATGTGATTAAATCCTCCATCTGTAGTAATGTTTTCTCCAGCTCAGGTATATCCTCCTTTCCTACCTTTTTAACTGCAAACAGTATTTTAGGGACAAAAAAGCCCTCATCATCAGGGGTGGATATTCTAATTGAACGGGTAAAGTTTAAAAACTTCTTTAGTATATTCCTGTCGTTTATATCCTCTTTTATAAGAAGGGCAAACTTACTGCCACCTATCTTTCCAAGTATGTAATCAAAGCCGTAATCCTTCAGCTTTTCCTCAAGTATCTTTGAGAACTCCTTAAGTAGCTTACTACCAAAGGAGTAGCCATACATCTCGTTAGCCTGTGTAAGGTTGGCAACCTCAAGGATTATAAGGGTGTATTTCTGGTCAGGTTGTAGCTGGTTTAATGCCTCCTGTGTAAGCTGGATAAACTTACCCTTTTTGTAAAGCCCTGTTACCACATCATACTCGTAAAACTCCTGTAGCTTTTTGTAAGCCTCTTCAAGCTCTTTGTTTTTCTGTTTTAACTCCTCCTGTATCTTTATAAAATCTGTTATATCCCTTGATATTCCAAGGATTGCTATTATTCTGCCGTTTTTATCGTAGATAGGGGTTTTTATAACATCAAATATTATCTCGTTGCCGTTAACATCTCTTATAGTTTCTATAGAGTGGGAGGAGGTTTTACTTTCCAACGCCTTCATATCACTGTAGATACACTCTTTAGCAATATCAGGTGGCAGTATCTCAATATCACTTTTGCCTATTACATCTTCCTTTTTCAGCCCAAACAGGTCTGCGAAGGCTTGGTTTACATATATAATCCGCAGGTTTAAATCCTTAATCCATATTGGGTCTGGTGTTGTGTCTAAAACCTTTGTAAATAGAACCTGTAGCTTGTCCCTCCACTCTTCACTTAGCCAGTCTATATTTTTGTAAATCTCATCTTTAAAAACATTCTCCTCTAAGTAAAGTGCCTCTTCCAACAGCTTACTGATAAACTTGGAAACAGAAAGGGATTTCTCTGTGGAAAGGTTTTTTATCTTTGACAGTAAATCCTTGTCAATAGCGATACTTAGGACAGTTTTTTTTGTTGCCATCTCTCCTTTCACCTTTGTTTATTATTAATTAAAGTATAATACATTATTAACCAAATCTACATTATTTTAGCCTAAATTTAATTTTAAATAAAAATAGGCAAAAATTGTTAATTTGTAATGGGTATGTTTAGGGAGTTTTTGGAAAAAGAACTGGAAAGTATTGAAAAGAAACACCTTTTACGGGAAAGGGTAATACTACCTAAAGGTGTGGTTGATTTTTCCTCCAACGACTACCTTGGGCTAAAGGACTGTAAAGAAACAAAAAAAGCCCTTAGGGAAGCATTGGACAACCTGTCCCTTTCAAGTGGTGCGTCAGCCCTTATGTCCGGCTATACAGAGGTTCAAGCCCAGTTGGAGGAGGAACTGGCAAGGCTAAAGGATAGTGAAAGCTGTTTAGTTGTAGGTAGTGGGTATCTGGCAAATGTTGGGCTTATTCCAGCTTTAGCAGGTGAAGGGGATACAATCCTTTCAGACCAGCTTAACCACGCCTCAATAATAGATGGTATCAGGCTGTCAAAGGCAAAAAAGGTTATATACAGGCATAACGACCTTAACCACCTTGAGGATTTATTAAAAAGGGAAACAGACGCCAGACACAGGTTTATAATAACCGACGGAGTGTTTAGTATGGAGGGGGATATAGCCCCACTTAAAGGGATAAAGTATCTGGCAGACAGGTATAATGCCGTTTTGGTAGTAGACGACGCCCACGGAACAGGGGTTATTGGGGAGGGTAGAGGTAGCCTTTTCCACCACAGTGTAGCTGTAGATGAAAATATTATCCAAATGGGAACTTTATCAAAGGCTTTAGGTAGCTATGGGGCTTTTATCTGTGGTAGTAAACTGCTTATAAAGTATCTGATAAACAAAATGAGAACACAGATATTTTCCACTGCCCTTTCACCTGTGCAGAACTTTATCTCACTTTACAACACAAGGTTAATCCAAAAACAGCCCTTTAGAAGGGAAAGGGTCTTAGACCTTGCAGAATACACTGTGAAAAAGGCTAAGGAGTTAGGGATACCTTTAAACTACCACGGAACGCCTATAATCACACTTATAACAGGAACGGAAGAAAAGGCTTTATACTTAAAGGATAGATTACTTGAAAGGGGCTTTTTTGTGCAGGCTATTAGACCGCCTACAGTCCCTAAAAACACCTCCCGCTTGAGAATAACATTAAATTACAGTATAAATAGACAGCAGATTGACAGTATGCTAACAGCTTTAAAGGAAATATACTAAAGGGGTGGAAGCTGTTATATGAAAGCTTATTTAGTTGGGTTTATTATCCTGCTTTTCCAGATGTCCACATTAGCCCACCTTTTTACAGTGAACTACATAACACCTGACTTTTTAAGTATATTTGTGATACTTTACTCACTTAACAACCCTTTACACAAATCCCTTAAGTTAGCCGGTTTCTTAGGTTTTATGCAGGATTTGTTCAGTCCTACAGTCTTCCTTTTTAACTTTATAACAAAGATACTTATAGTATTTACCACAATATTTTTTAAAGAAAGGTTCTTTTACTCAACTTTCCTTGTTAAAGGTTTACTTGTGGCGGTGGTCTCATTTATTGATATTGTTATAAAAACAACGGTGGTTTACATAAAAACTGGATTTTTTGAATTTTCAACACAAAATTTTGTTTACATCGGATTAAATTTTGCCATATTTTATATGGTCAGTTTAATAAATGAACTACGGCAGAGTTAAGTTTCTTTTAGCGGTCTTTTTTATAGGGCTTGTTGCACTGGTAGGTAGGCTTGCATACCTACAGATAGTTAAGGGGGATTACTACTACAAGATTTCAGAGAAAAACCACCTTCGGATTATTGTTACAAACCCAGCAAGGGGAAAGATTTACGACAGAAACGGTATACTCCTTGCTTATGATGAGCCTACCTTCCAGCTTTACACATACCCCTATTTGGTAAAAAGGGGTAGAACTGTAAAAGAAAGGATGGAAAGTTTATACACCCTTGAAAAAAGGTTAGATGAGATACTTGGTATAAAGTTAGACCCAAAGGTAAGGGACAGGTTAATAAGGGGCTACTCAACAAAGGTAATACTGAAAAAAAGGCTTACAGATATACAGGTTAGGAAGTTTTACAATAACTGGCAGAAGTTTGACGGTGTGTTTTTAGAGGTTGTCCCAAGGAGGGTTTATACCGAGTATGCCCGTTATATGCCCCACGTCCTCGGTTATGTAGGCTATCCCTCAAAGGAAGAGCTTAGGAACAACCCTGACCTTTCCCCTGATATGCTTATAGGTAAAAGTGGTGTTGAAAAGATGTTTGATAAGTATCTAAGGGGGGAACACGGGATAAAAACAGCCACAGTGGACGCAAGGGGTAGGATAGTTGAGATACTTATGGAAAAGCAACCGAAAAGGGGTAGTGATATATACCTTACGATAGATGCCAGACTTCAAAAAATCGCCTATGAATCCTTTGCCCAGTCTGGACAGAAATCTGGGGCTGTTATAATGGTAGACCCGAAAAACTACGATATTCTGGTTTTACTTAGCTACCCAATATACGACATTCAGAAGTTTTCAGATGGACTGTCTAAAAAAGAATGGATACAACTGGTAAACAACAAGTATAAACCCCTTTTTAACAAGGCTATATACGGGATATACCCCCCCGGTTCTATTTTTAAGATAATTGTTGGACTTGCCGCATTACAGGAAGGTGTTATTACCCCATACCAAAAGATACTTTCAGGGGCAGAAATAGCAATAGGCAGATGGGTGTATAGGAACTGGGACCCCTCAGGTTGCGGAAGGATAAATGTTATGCAGGCTTTAGAGGTGTCCTGTGATACATTCTTTTATCAGGTTGGTATAGAGCTTGGGGCAGAAAGGATAAGCTACT
Organism: Aquificota bacterium; assembly: GCA_013153295.1. Lineage (GTDB taxonomy): Bacteria > Aquificota > Aquificia > Aquificales > Hydrogenothermaceae > Persephonella_A. The sequence continues at coordinate 7,099 of JAADEV010000005.1, forward strand.
ACACAAAGCTGTTTGGTATAGGTGAGAGGCTAAACCCAGATATAGAAAAAAGGAAATCCAGAGTGCCAACACCACAGTGGAAAGCCCACTACATAGGGGAGCCTTGGTATTTAGGGGACACAATTAACTACAGTATTGGACAGGGATTTTTAGCAATAACCCCCTTTGACAGCACAAAGCTACTTGTTCCTGTGTTAAACGGGGGCTTTGTTGTAAAACCCCGTCTACTGAAAGCCTACTTTGATATGGAAAAAAGGCGGTTTGTGGAAACAGAAGGGGAGGTTTTCAGAAAGTTAGATATAAACAGCTTTTACTACACAGTTATAAAAAAGGGTCTTTACAGGGTTGTGTATGGGGCAAGGGGAACTGCAAAACTACTTGCCACAGCCCCAATAAAAAACGCAGGAAAAACAGGAACGGCACAGGTGTTTAGACACAAAAAGCGTAAGGTAAAGATAGACAAATGGGAGCTTCAGAACCACGCTTGGTTTGTTGATTTCTTCCCTTACAAAAAACCTAAGTATGTCCTTTCTGTATTTGTTGAACACGGTATAGGAGGTAGTAAAACGGCAGTGCCTATAACTAAAGCTATTATTGAAAAAATGTTCCAGCAGGGAATAGTAAAATGATAAAAAGGTTTTTACAAAGCTACGACTGGCTAATCATAGGGGCTACAATCTTTTTAATATTCTGGAGCGTCCTTAATATATACAGTGCCACCCTTTACGAAGGAACATCACACTTTAAGAAACAGGCATTTTTCGGGATTATAGGGATACTTATTATCTTTCTCCTGCCACTTATAAACTACAAGAAACTGGTTAACCTTTCTGTTTTTATATACCTGATAGGGGTTGGCTTACTTGTGGCTGTAATGTTTATCGGGGCAACTAAAATGGGGGCAAAAAGATGGATAAACCTTGGTTTTTTCTCAATACAGCCCTCAGAGTTTATGAAGTTTGTAATGATACTTGTAAGTGCGTATATACTTGGGCAGAACAAGGAGAAAACAGACCTTAAAACAGTCCTTATACTGCTTATATTCACTGCAATACCATTTATACTGATAGTGAAACAGCCAGATTTAGGAACTGCAATAGCTATGCTTATACCTGTGGCAGGGGCTATATTTGTGTCAGGTTTAGATAGGAAGATTATAATCGGGGCAACAGTAGGTTTTATAGCATCTTTACCACTTATATGGCAACATTTAAAGGATTACCAGAAAGAGCGGATTATAGCCTTTTTAAACCCGGAGGCAGACCCTTTTAAAAGTGCATACCATATACTACAGTCAAAAATTGCAGTTGGTTCAGGACAGCTTACAGGTAAAGGTTTTCTAAAAGGGACACAGTCTAAATTCCTTTTCCTCCCTGAACAGCATACAGACTTTATATTTGCCACTATAGGTGAAGAGTGGGGATTTGTGGTATCGGCATTAATAGTATTTATATACTTTTTAATTGGGACGAGAATGATTTACTGGAGTTTTAAGGTAAGGGATATAGAGGGCAAACTTATATGTGTGTCAGCGGCTACACTGATAATAACACAGGCATTTATAAACATTGCTATGAATATAGGCTTAGCCCCTGTAGTTGGAATAA
>JAADEV010000050.1 GCA_013153295.1 Aquificota bacterium
CTGCGTGATAGGTTAGATAGCCTAATATTATCTGTGTTGTTTGGTCTACATTACTTAGTTCTATTCTTAAGCTTCTTTTTACTTTCCTTGATACTCCTGTTCGCCTTTCGGCTCACTCAATTTAAAAATTGTCAATATACCTCTTAAAATAGGTTTTCTATACTTTGGTATCCAAACTATATTGTAAGCTGTTTGCCATTTAGAATGCTTATCACTCTTCACTTCAACCATAGTATTATGGTATGGTAAACTAACGAGAAAAGCAAACCTTTTTAACTAGAATGGAAAAGAAAACGCTTAAAGGATTTTACGGCTTACGCCGTTCGCCTGTATCCCATTGCTACTAATTCTTTGAATTAGGTGAGCCGAAGGCGAGCAAGAATGGGTTTTAGGCGAAAAATTTTTCTATAAATCTCTACTTACAAACGGCAGTTTAATATCTGTCCGTAGTATATTTATATAAATAAGGAGAGTTCTAAATGTTTTCCCTGTCGATTTGTTGAAATCCTCCAAGTAAGATAGCCTTAATCTCCAGCATTTCCTATCTAAGTTTAGCTTTAGGTTTTTCCTTTGGACATAACCTAACTTAAGGTTTGTAATCCAAGAGTAGGAAGCGGATAGATTTTTATACCTTAAGTTAATATTCTGGCTTATCTGGTTTGTTGATATATCTGAGGATAAATCCTTGTCATAGGAATGGTTTAAAGAGTAGGACAACCAATTAAAAATCGGGAAGGATAGCCCTGTTATAGACCTTACAATCTGGTTATACCTAAAATCGTAATATAATGTGTTTTCCGCTGAGACTTTACCAATTGAGGCGTAAAGTCTGTTTTTCAAAGGTTTGAAGAAACCCTTTACCGTATTGTTCCCAATACTGTAGTATCCGTTTTTTGTATACCCTGCAGAAACCTCCCAAGATAAAAACCTGTCATCTTCAAAGGAAAGGATATTAAACAGTGATAAATCTAAATCTTTAGCTGAAGGTATCCTGTCCTCTTTATCAAAGTAAGGTAGGTCGTCCTGATTAACCTTAGACACATAGGACAGCTTAACCTGTGGTATTACAGAATGTATAAAGTCATCATACCCCTTTGTAAAAGGGTATCTCAGCTTATTTTCCACAGACAGTAAGTTTCTGGAAGGGCTTTTATCTTCTGTATCCTCCCTGTTTGTAAGCAGGTAAAATGTAGCCCTTGGGGATACTGTAAACAGGTTGGAAAATCCCCCAAAAAAGGAGTAAAGCTGGGCGTTTAAAGTGTTATCAAACCTTATCCCTGATGTTCCCTTTTCCCTGTAAAAGTATGTATCCACAGACAGGAAATCTAAATAAAATGGTATACTTTCAAATGGTCTAACCTTTTTAAGGTAAAACCTTACCTCAGGTAGCCGTTGGAGTGTGTATTCATTGTTAGGTGTTGATAGGTCGTAAAGATAATCAAAATCCACCTCTAAAGAGAAATACCTTTTATCCATTACAGCCATAAGTTGGCTTTTTGTGTAAGATTTATACTTTAGGTTAACCGCAGAGTTGTATATATCCTCAAAGAAGTAAGGGTCGCTTGGTATATCATACTTAAAGAATAAATCAAACTCATCAAGGTAAAACTTCCCCTCCCCGTAAACACGCCACCTGTTCCTTAAAGGTGATGTTTCCCTACCGTTCCACCAATCACCTCCGCTGTTTTCAGAAAACACCATAAAGTTTGTTTTTACACTGTTTTCTTCAGAAAGTCTGTTCCTATACTCAACACCGATACCTTTACCTTGCTGGTTTCTGTAATCAAAGGTTATAGTCATATCAGAATGCCTTGAGATAACCAAAAAGAACGGCTGGAGATACTTAAAATCGTTATAGCTGTCGGTTCCTATCTCTGGGAAAAGTAGCCCAGTTTTCCTGTTAGACGCCGGGTATGTAAAGTAAGGGGAGTAAAAAACAGGAATATCGCAAAACTTAAAGGATATATTTTTAAAGATAACCCTGTCGTCCTTTATAAAAACAGTTTTCTTTGCCTTTATATACCAGTCATACTGGTCAAATGGACAGGTTGAAAAGGTGGTATTGTAAAAGATATAAACATTGTCCTTTATCTGTATTCTGTCAGCTTTTATGTGGTATATACCCTTTATAACACCTTGCACATCAAAAAGTTCACCGTTTTTCCCGTCCTCAGAAACCCAACCTCTACTTGCCCTTATCTCCCTTTCACTGTCCTTTATATAAACATTCCCATACAGGTATATTCTCCCCTCTTTTTGGTGATACTCTATCCTTTCAGCTTTCAGGATTTTATCTTTATACTCAACAACCACATTACCCTCTGCTATTATCTTGTCAGGGGGTTTTCTCTGTATATTTTGGGCTTCTATAGAAACAGGGAAGACTACAGAAAGGGCATAGGTATTTAGCAACAGAAAGACCAAAACTGTTATTATAAATCTGCCCAAGCACCTACTCCAAAATAAAAATATCCATATAACTTATATTATATAGCTATACACAGTTTCCGGTTCCCCTTCTGGTCTGGTTTTCCATCTTTTGTGAACCCAGAAATACTGGTCTGGGTGTTCTTTTACAGCTTCCTCTATAGCCTTTGTGTATAATTGGACTGTTTCCCTAATGTCCTGTGATGTTTGTATCCTTTTTACCCTTCCCCTGTATGTTTTTGTGTTGTAGTCAAAATACTGGTAGGCAAACAGTATTGGGACTTTATACTTAATGGAAAGTCTTGCTGGGAATATTATTGTTGACGCTGGTAATGAGAAAAAATCAACAAAAACACCCCTGTGTCTAAGGGCGTTTTGGTCTGCAAGGAAAACAAGTGTTTTTCCTTCCCTTACAGCTTTTACAAAATCCTTTAACGGCTGGTCGTGGAATATGATTTTTAAACCTGCCTTTTGCCGTATCTCTGTTATTAGCTGGTTTACACCGCTGTTTTTTATTCTGTATGCAAGGGATACCACATTACCGTATTTGTAGGACAGCCCTGCTCCCCCAAGCTCCCAGTTTCCTATATGGGCGGTTATTAGTATCTTACTGCCCTTTTCCCTTAGAAGCTCTTCCCCCTCTTCTATTTGGAAAATCCTGTCTATCTCACCGCTTTTTACATATTCAGGTAGCTTTGGAAACTCTACCAGTGTTCTGCCAATATTCTGTAAAGAAAGTCTCCCAATTTCCTCCTTCCAGTGTTTATCCCTTTCTGGAAAGGCTATATCAAGGTTTCTCATAATAACAGACTTTCTGTAGCCAGCTTTCCAAAGAAGGTTGCCTAAACCCTCCCCCCTGCTAATAGCCTTTTCCCGTGGTAACCTTTTAAAGTATGAGAATAAAAGCTGGAGGATTAATCGGGACATTAAAGCTCACCTAACTTTTTTAATACCTCCACCGCCCTTTTAAATATCTTTTTGTCTGTAGGATAGGAAAGATGTTTCTCCACCTCATCTATAGGGAAGAATTTAGCCTCGTCTATCTCTTCCTTTTGTGGGACTACATCTCCCCCTTTGTATCTCATAAGGTAGTAGTAAACAAACTTGTGTATTGTGGTAAGTTCCACATTATACCAGTAATCCACCTCTCCTAAGTATTCCACTATTTCTGCGTCAACCCCTGTTTCCTCCTTTACCTCCCTAAGTGCCGCTTTGTCCTTCGGTTCTCCCCTTTCAATGTTTCCCTTTGGGAAAGACCATCTGTTTTTTACCCTGATAAGTAAAATCTCCACCTTCCCTTCTTCATTTTTTCTGAATACAACTCCGCCTGCCGAAAACTCCCATTTTGTTTCCATTCACTCACCTCACTTCATATATATTAGTATGAAAATAGTTATTATAACCGACCCTATAATATTCATAAAGAACCCTACCTTTACCATCTTTGATAGGGGTATATGTCTGCTACCGTAAATAATAGCGTTAGGTGGGGTTGCTATAGGTAGCATAAAGGCAAAGCTGGCGGCTATTATAATTCCAAATGTTGGGTATAGTATATCCATATTAAGCTGTTTTAAGACCCCTATTAGTATAGGTGCAAAGGTTATAACTGTAGCTGTGTTTGAGGAAATCTCTGTAAGGAATATCATAACAACCACAAGGGTAAATATAAACAACGCCCCCATTTCTGGGGTTATAACTGAGGCTACCTTCTGCCCTATGTAGTTGGCTAAGCCTGTTTTTGTTATCAGCTTACCAAGGGCAAGCCCCCCTCCAAACAGTAAAACTGTGTTCCAGTCTAACTTTGTAAGGTCTGAGGCTGTAAGTGTCCCTTCCCCTTTCCTTGCAGGTAGTATAAAAAGGGCTATCCCTGCCAGTATTGCCACAACTGCCTCTGGGAAGTGGGTTTTTAGAAACTGGTAAGCCTGCTGATTTCCTACCATTTTTGCTATTCCCGGTAGCGTCCACAGAAATGCCGCCGTAAGGAAAACAAAAAGTGTGTTTCTCTCCCCAAGGGATATTTTAGGTAGGGATTTTTTTTCCTCTTTTATTATCCTTTTTATCCTTTCCCTGTCAAAGGAGAAGTTCCTAATATGGAATTTTATGTATAGTAGCAATACCAGATATGTAAGAAATGTTATTGGGAATGCAAGTAAAAACCATCTAAGGAAGTCTATATCAAAACCTTCATCTTTAAGGAAGCCTGCCCCTATTAGGTTTGTAGGTGTTCCTATAAGTGTTGTAGCCCCCCCTATAGACGCTGAGTAGGCAACTGCCAGCAAGGAAAAAACGGCAAACTTACCTGTGTCGGGGATTTTTTTGTTTTTAAACATCTGGACAATCCCAAGTATAAGGGGCAGTAGCATAGCTGTGGTAGCTGTGTTGCTAACCCACATAGAAAGTAGGAAGGATATTAGGGAAAAGCCTGCTATAAGGCTTATGGGACTTTTTAGGAATATATCTTTGGAAAGGAGATTTAGGGCAAATCTTCTGTCAAGCCCGTGTTTTGTCATAGCTTGGGCAATAAGGAAGCTACCTATAAAAAGGAGTATTATGTGGTGTCCCAGTGATAAAAAAGCCTCCTTTACACTTACAACACCGAAAACAACTGCAAGGGACACACCTAAAAGGGCTGTCATAGATAGGGGGATAGCCTCTGTAAGCCAGAATATAACACAAAAGACCATTATTGAAAAAACGATATGGGCGTCTTGGGATAAATCCATAGGGAGTAGGTATACAACTGTAGCCAGTGTAGGGGCTAAGAAAAAACCTATCTCCCTTTTATACTTTTCAAAACGGGATATACTCATTTTTCTTCATCTTCTACTCTAATAAGTCTGGTTTTTTCAACTGTTATCCTTTTGTCCTCTATCTCTTTTATAGCCTTTTGGACATTTAACTCAGATGCGGTGTGGGTAAGTATAACCAGTGGGACTACCTTGTCCTGTGTTTCCTTTGCTATTGATAAAACCTTTTCCTTCTGTATAACAGCGGCTATACTAATCTGGTATTTGGCAAACACCTGCGACACCTTTGCAAGTATACCTGTAATATCCGGCACTGTAAACCTAAGGTAGTATCTGGTTTGGAAATCTGTATTTGCCATAGGAACAAACTCCCTATGTGCCCAGTTCATAGATGTGATTTCTATCTCCCTTCCTACGCCGAGGGCTATACTTTTTGCTATATCCACAATATCACTTACCACAGAACTGGCTGTAGGCAGACTACCTGCCCCTTTACCGTAAAACATACTTTCCCCTACACAGTCCCCCTCTACCATCACAGCGTTAAACACACCGTCCACTTTGGATAAAGGGTGTTCAGACGGTAGGAATGTAGGGTGAACCCTAACCTCAACCTTATCGTTGTGGTTTTTGGCTATAGCCAGCAGTTTTAAGGTGTAGCCTAACTCCCTGCCTAACTCCACATCAAGGGTGGATATATCCTGTATCCCCTCTATGTATACCCTTGAAAAATCTATAAAACCTCCAAATGAAAGGGAGGAAAGGATTGCGATTTTGTGGGCGGCGTCTGTTCCGTTAATATCAAGGGTAGGGTCTGCCTCAGCATAACCTAACCGCTGGGCTTCCTGTAGAACCTCTTTAAAATCCCTACCTTCTTTAAGCATCTTTGTAAGGATAAAGTTTGTTGTTCCGTTAAGTATCCCGTATATCCTGTTTATTGTGTTTGCTACCAGCCCTTCCCTTAAAGCCCTTATAATAGGGATACCACCGGCTACAGCGGCTTCAAAGCCTATCCTTATGCCCTTCTCCTCAGCGAGGGTAAATATCTCCTTCCCCTTTTCCGCAAGGAGGGCTTTGTTTGCACTTACTATATGTTTACCCCTGTTTATAGCCTCTTTCATAAGGTAAAGGGGGAAATCTATCCCCCCTGTAAGTTCCACCACAATATCTATATCAGGGTCTTTTAGTATTTCGTCAAGGGATTTTGCCCTTTTCTCCTCTGGAAGGGGGAAGGTAAACTCCTTATTCCAGTTCCTTGTGTAAACCTTTTTTAGGTTTATATCAACCTGACTTTTTTTTGCCAGTAGGTCTTTTTTTTCTGTTAAAACCTTTGCAACACCATTACCTACAACGCCATAACCGACTATTGCCACATTTACCCTTTTCAATAAACCCCTCCTACTGTTTAGCCAGTCTTAATACCTCTTTTACCAGCTTTTCTATACCCTCTGCCACATCTTTTATTGTTTTCCCTTCCATATATGCAGGTGTTGATACTATTTTGTTTTCCTCATCTACAAGGGCTTCTGAAACAGGGCATACAAGGTGTTGCTGTCCCATAGCCTCTATAGCCTTTGCTACCTGTTCATCACTACCTATAGTTAGTTTTGCCTTTGCCTCCCTAAGTGCGGCGGCAAGTATAACAGGTGAGATACACACTGCCCCTATAGGTTTACCCTTTTGGAACATCTCAACAAGTAGCCTTTTAACCTCTGGGATAACATCTGCATCAGCCCCTTTCTCAAGGAAGTTTGAAAAGTTCTTAGCTACACCGTATCCACCGGGCATAATAAGGGCATCTATATCATCTGCAGAAACCTCGTTAATATCCTTTATATCCCCTCTGGCAATCCTTGCCGCCTCAACTAAAACATTTCTGGTCTCGTCCATTTTTTCACCGTTCAGGTGGTTAATAACCTCTTTTTGTGGAATGTTAGGTGCCATACACACTATTTCCGCCCCTGCTTTATCCAGAAAGTATAATGTTAAGGTTGCCTCGTGTATCTCAGCCCCATCAAAAACACCGCAACCTGCAAGTAATACTCCTACCTTCATTTTCAGCCCTCCTGTGGTGAATTTTATTTTGAAATATTGTAAACTAATTTGGCATAAGAATTAATACGGAGGCAAGGGAATGTATCAGCTTGAGGTAGTAAGCCCACAGGGAATTATCTTTGAAGGAGATGTTGAACAGACTGTTATAAATACATCTGACGGAGAGATAGGTATACTTGAGAACCATATGCTACTCCTTACAAATGTTGTTCCGGGGAAGCTGAGAATAGAGAGACCTGAAAAGGAAGCAGTTGAATTTGCTGTTACATACGGCACTATAGATGTTAGGGGGGACAGGGTTATAGTCCTTGTTGAGGAGGCATTCCCTATAGATGAGATAGACACAGAAAGGGAGAAAAAAATACTTGAGGAAGCAAAGGCAAAGTTAGAACACAGGGAAACACTGTCCCTTGAGGAGATAGAACAGCTTGAAAGACTTAGGGAAAGGGCTGAGATACTCCTTGAGTTAGCAGGCGTTAAGATAAGGTAATGGAGATAAAACCACGGGAAAACGAAACCTTAACCCCCTTTATAAGGGGGAAGGTTAAACTTATCCAAAGTAAAGAAGGATACCGTTTTAATATAGACAGTGTTTTACTTGCCTCTTTTGTTGATTTACCAGACAGGGAGTTCTCAGTATTAGACCTTGGCACTGGAAACGGAATAATACCAATCCTTTTATCCCTAAAATACAAAAAAATCAAACTTTATGCTGTTGAGGTTCAGGAAGGTCTGTTTTCACAGGCGTGGAGAAACTTCCAGTTAAACAAAACCCCAGTTCAGCTGTTTAAAGGTGATATAAGGGAGATAAAAAGGATTTTTAAAAGGGAAACCTTTGATGGGGTTGTGTTTAACCCCCCATACCACCCTCCACCTGAGGGTATCACTGAAGATGAAAAAAGTATAGCCAGATACGAGATACTTGCCAGTTTAAAGGATTTTATAAGGGTATCAGAGTATCTCCTTAAGCCAAAGGGAAAACTTTACTTTGTATACCCTGTGGATAGGCTATCCTATGCCCTATCTTTACTATTGGAGAAGGGGTTTTCACCAAAGGTTTACAGGTTCGTCCACCCTACTGTGGAAGAAAAGGCTACCCACTTTTTACTAAAGGCTGTAAAAGGTGGAAACACAGGTGGGGAAGTAGTCCAAAGACCGTTTATAATCTACACAGACCCAAAAACAAAGCAGTATACCCCAGAAGTGGAAAACTTACTTGAAAATTTTGGGGAGAGATAGATAAATAAATTGGGTTTCTGTGAACTACTCTCCAATAAATTGGAGAGCTTCCTGCTTCACAGCTGGGTGTCTCGTAGACTGCCCATTATTGGACATTCCGCCGACAGAGC
>JAADEV010000071.1 GCA_013153295.1 Aquificota bacterium
GAAAGAGAAATCATTAGCAATATAGAAAATTATAAATCTGGTTATCCCTTTAAAAACCAAGCCCTACAGCTTTTAGATGAGATAGAGAAAGAGCTGATAGAGGAGTATAGCAACCGTAAGCCTGTCAGGTAAATTTAGCTGATTTTATGCTACTGTTCCAAAACCTGCCTTTACAAAAACCATATCAAATTAAATTGTGATATTATGTTTGCAAAGTGGTGGGGTGTTAGGGTGTATTCTATATAAAAAATTCTGATTATTAACCGATAATTAATTTTCAAAATAAAGATAAGGTCAGGTGGACAGCTATGAGAATACCTGATATAGCCTTTTACGACACATTTATAAAATACGATAGACTTCGTGAGAAAGATATAGATAGATACACCAGAGAGCTTGCCTCCGGGAAAAAGATACTTACCCCGTCTGACAGCCCAGTTGATAATGTAAGGTCTCTTAGATTTAAAAAGCTAACTGATGATATACAGGCGTTTAATAGAAATATAGACCTTGTAAAAACAAACCTTGAGATTGCCGAGGGGACACTTGGGGATATTGTAGACACCAGCCAAGAGGCAAGGGTAGAGATAGTAAACCTACTTAACACAGGTGTGTTTGACTGGGAAGATGCCCAGATTTTTGCAGATTATCTGCAGTCTACAAGGGATTACATAATAAACAGGGCTAATGTTTCCGTTGGAAAATCAAGGCTTTTCGGTGGAGTTAAATCCCAACAAGACCCATTTGATACAAGGGGCATTTACCAAGGTGAGTTTGTTGATACAACTGTCCCTGTAGCCCCCGGTGTAGAGTTAAACACCACATTTATAGGAAAAGACTTCCTTGGGACAATACCATCTGGGGTATGGAACGACGCCAACGGAGACGGAAATGTAGATACAGACGAAGTCCAACATAAAATAGGGGTTGTAAAAGCAATAGACGATATACTCCAGATTATAGACGACGGAGACCTACACAAGTTAGATGGATACTACTCAGATATGGGATACAACAGCGAAACAGATACGGTGGTCGGTTCAGGGGAAAGTGGAACACTTACAATAACCTACGGCACATCAGCAATATCTGTAGATTATGATGATACAACCACACTACAGGATTTGGTAGACGCAATAAACAACAGCCCAGACAACCAAGATGAAGACGGCAACCCACTGGTGGAAGCCTATGTATTTAAAGATAAAGATGGGGTATACAGATTAGGGGTGTTGGGACAAAGCCCAGATGTAAAAATTTCCTTTGAGGACAGTTCAGGTTCTCTACAGAAAAGAATTGGGGAGATGAGAAGGGTTTTAGAAACATTTGACCAAGGTTTTGAAGGGGTTTCCAGATACCGTTCAATAATCGGAACACAGATTAATGTGGCAGATAGTATAAAAGAGCTAAACCTACAGCAAGAAGTGGAATACTCCAACCTTGTATCTAAACTTGAAGATGCAGATTACGCAGGGGTTATAGCAGACCTTGAAAAATCTAAAACAGCCTACGAAGCCCTACTTGCAGTAATAGCCCAGAACAAAGACCTTAGCTTACTAAACTACTTTAGGTAAAAACTAATACTGCCTTTCCCCAAAGATAGCAGTTCCAACCCTTACGATTGTTGCCCCTTCCTCCACAGCCACATCAAAATCGTGGGACATACCCATAGACAGGTGTGGTAGCTTTACCCCAAACTCCCTCTCCAAGCTGTCCCTCATCTCCCTAAGCTGGGCAAAATACCCCCGTGAAGCCTCTTTATCCTCACTGTAAGGGGGAATACACATAAGCCCTTCCACCTTTATATTTCCCTTGTTAAGGGTATACTCAAATAACTCCTTAAGCTGGGAAGGGCTGACGCCATACTTACTTTCCTCTTCCCCTACATTTACCTCTATCAACACAGGTTGGATTTTACCAATCTTACCAGCCCTTTTGTCTATCTCATCAGCTAAAGGTTTCCTGTCAAGGGAGTGTATCATCTCAAAATGTTTAACAGCATACTTTACCTTGTTAGTTTGTAAGCCACCTATTAGATGCCAATGGATAGGTAGGTCTGTTAGCTGTTGTATCTTTTTCATTCCCTCCTGCACCCTGTTTTCCCCAAAGTATCTAATACCACCTTCAAAAGCCTCCCTTATCTTTTCCACAGGTTGGGTTTTTGAGGCGGCAAGTAGTATAACCTCCTCAGGGTTTCTACCTACCTTTTTTGCAGAGGTGTGTATCCTGTCTAAAATAGACCTTACCCTTTCCTTTATCTCCATTGCTTTAGCCCCTTCTTAATCTATAATATTAAGTGTTTTTATATATCACAACAAAAAAGGAGAAGGCAATGGCGGTAGAGGATTTTATAATCCCAGATGGTCTTTACTACACAAAGGAACACCAGTGGGTAAAGGTTGACGGTGGGCTGGCTGTTGTAGGTATAACAGACTACGGACAGCACCAGCTTGGTGATGTGGTTTATGCAGAGCTACCTGAAGAAGGACAGCAGATAGAGGCAGGGGACAAGTTAGCATCTTTAGAGAGTATAAAGGCGGCTATAGATGTGTTTTCACCACTTACAGGGGAGATAACCTCTGTTAACACAGACCTGAAGGAAGAGCCAAGTCTTATAAACACAGACCCTTACGGGGACGGTTGGATAGCAGAGATAAAAATGAGCGACCCTACAGAGCTTGAAGACCTGATGACAGCAGAGGACTACAGGGCTTACATAGAAGAGCTTGAGGAAGAGGATTAACAGAAATGAGATACTACATACTTTCAGCGGTAGGGGAAGACCAGCCGGGTATAGTAGCCGGTATCTCCGAGGTTCTTTACAAGAAAGGGTTTAATATAGAAAACTCCGCAATGACAAGGCTTAACAACGAGTTTGCTGTTATGCTTGTTGTAGCTTCTGAAGACACCCCACTGTCAACACAGGATTTTGAAAGGCTATCAAAGGAAAAGGGACTTTTTATAAATATTAAGCCTGTGGAATACCACCAGCCTGAAGATAGTGAAAACGAAAAAGAGATTTACAACATTGTGGTATACGGGGCAGACAAACCGGGTATTGTATACAATGTGGCAAAACTACTGGCTGACAGGGGTATAAACATAGTAGATTTAAGAACAGAAAAAAGCCCCTCCCTGTATGTGTTAATAGCACAGGTTGAGTTCCCAAAGGGGCTAACCTACGAGGATATAGCCCCTGAGATAGACAGGCTAAAGGACGAGCTTGATATAGATATTTCCGTGGAAAAGGTAGAAAGTGTGGAGATGTAAATGGAAAAATTAGAGATACTAACATACCCAGATGAAAGGCTAAAAAAACTGTCTGTCCCGGTTGTTGATTTTGGCAGAGAGTTTAAAGAGTTTGTTGATAAGCTACTTTACACAATGAGAAACTCCCCAGCGGGGGTTGGTATTGCCGCGCCACAGGTTAACAAACATATCCAAACTATAATTGTTGATGCCTCCACATACAAGCATAAACACAACAAGCTAAACCACGGTTTAATGGTTCTTTCAAACCCCCGTATAATAGCCCACGACGGGGAAATTATAATTAGGGAAGGGTGTCTATCAGTTCCAGACTACACCGGAAATGTAAAAAGGCATTACTGGATAAAGGTTGAGGCAGAGGATATAAACGGAAACACAATACAGTTTGATACAGAAGGATTTGAAGCGGTTGTAATCCAACACGAAATAGACCATCTTAAAGGAAAACTGTTTTTAGACAGGGTATCCTCCCCAAAGGATATATTTAAAAGGAAGGTATACAAAAAGTGATGTTATGATTAACTTTAAGCCTTTTGCAGAAGGGTATGAATACTTTCAGATAGTAAAGCCCCTTGGAAAGGCTATCCACCTAAAATCAGGTGAAACAGTCAAAGCAGAGGTTGTGGATATACTCCCAACCGGCGGTGTGGTTATAAGAATGAAGGGGGGATACCTAACTGTTGAAACAGATATACCACTCCAAAAGGAAACATCATTACTGCTGAAAATACTTGATACCCCGTCATCAGACAGGAGATTAAAAATACAGCTACTTGGTGTTTTAGACAAAAAAGGTGGAAATCTACAGCTTTTTAACCTTCAGCAAACAAAGGCAAAGGATATACTTTCCCTTGTGGAAAACTTCCCAGCACTTAAGGACAGTATCCCAAAGATGGTTTTGGAAACACTGGCAGAAAACCAGCAGATAAGCCCTAAAAATGCCTCTACCCTTGCCACAGCACTGGCAGAAACAGTTAGAAATCAGACTGAGGGAACAGAGGCTTTAAACAGAAACAGCTTTTTTTTCACAGATATTTCCAAACTTAAACCTGAGGAGTTCCACAAACTTATAAAGGACAGCGGTATCTTTTATGAAAGTAAAATAAAAAGTGGAAATCTGAAAGAGGCACAGGGGGATTTTAAACAGTTTGTCCTGTCTATGGAAGACAGCACAGAAAGGGAAGCATTACTTAAACAGATAGAGGGATACCAACTGTTGTCAAGGCTTACAGGTGGGGTGTTTGTTTTTATCCCACTGTTTTGGCAGGATTTAAACAGGGGGGACATCTTTATAAAGAAAAGTAATAAAGGGAAGGATACATACTTTTGTAAGATAGACCTTGATTTTAAAGAGCTTGGGAAGGTGGAGGCAGGTATATTCCTTTTTAACAGGGAGCTTTATCTAAGTATATACATACAGAACCAACAACTAAAGGAAGAGATACAGAAAGATATAAACCAACTTACAGCAACATTAAAGAAACTTAACTTTAAAGATGTGTATATCAAGTTTTTAAAAAAGCCCCCTGAAGAGCGAGAGATTATACAGGAAGACTTTTTCTCCCTAATGGCTTAAAACTTCCCCTGTTTTTGACCAAAATCAATGTCATTCCAACTGCAAAAATCTAACTTAAACTTTAAATCCAATACAGTTTAATTTTTATGTTAAAATTCATATGAAATTAAATATGGTTTAAACAAGGAGGGTTGAGATGAGGAAACTTTTGGTGGCAGGGCTGTTAGCTACCTCGGTGGCGTCGGTAGTTAATGCCCAAGAAGTTTTAAGGGTGGAGAAAATCTCTGTAGCAACAGATGTTAAAGAGGAGGAGGCAAAAGGTAAAGTAGCAGAGGCAACACAGGAGGAGATAAAAATAACCAGACAGATAGATATAGGGGAGATACTATCTAACCTTTTCCCTGAGATAAACCATATTAGAAAAGGTGGAACAGCTAACGATATAGTTATCAGAGGATTTGGAAGGGATAATATAAATGTCCTTTTAGATGGGGCAAGGATTTACGGAGCCTGTCCTAACAGAATGGACCCGGCTATATTCCATATGTCCACAAGGCAGGTGGCAGAGGTAAAAATACTTGAAGGTCCCTTTGATGTGGAAAACCAAGGTTCTTTAGCCGCCGTTGTTAATGTAATATCAAAAGACCCTACAGAAGGGGTAGGAGGAAACCTATACTTTACAGGAGGTTCGTTTAACTACCTACACGGTGGATTTGATGTTAATGTGGGAAATGACACAGTGAAAGTCCTTGCAGGATACACAAAACAATACTCAAAACCTTACGAAAGTGGGGAAGGTAAAAAATTCACAGAGTATCCACAAGATAAATCTGCTTACAAAGAAAGTGAAAAAGACCACACAGCGTTTAATATAGACAACGCTTGGTTAAAGGTGGTTTACACACCGGACACAGACCAAACATTAAAGCTAAACTACGCCTTTGATGAAGCGAAAGATGTCCTTTACCCATACCTTATGATGGACGCAATATACGACAGAACCCACAGAATAAACGGGGAATACTACATAAAATCCTTAGACCTTAAGATAACAGGATACTGGAACTTTGTTAGACACGATATGCAGGACAGATGGAGAATGTCCTCTAATATGTCCCTTGAGCCAGAGCTTGGATACGCAATGAGAACACTTGCAAAAACAAAAACATACGGAGCAAAAATAGAGAAAGGATTTAAGATAGGTGATGTTAATGTAAAGGCAGGAATAGATGGATACCTTAGAAACTGGAAAGCTGACAATGTGATACTTATGATGATGAAGATGGACAACAGGGGAATGATACCAGATGTGGATATTACAGATATTGGAGTTTTTGTTAAAGGTAGTAAAAAGATTAACAATATTGTTATATCCGCAGGTTTAAGGTATGACCATACTGAAAGTGATGCAAGTAAAGGAGCTTTAGGAACAAGCAACCAAGGTCTATACGACAAATACTACGGTGCAGGAAACTACAGTCTATCGGAAACAGACAACTATGTATCAGGTAATATTGTTGCCAGATACAAGTTTGACAACAGGTCAAGTGCGTATATCGGCTTTGGGCATACAGTAAGGGTGCCAGACCCAGAGGAAAGATACATAGCCCTTGCCAAACCAATGACAAACCCAGACTGGGTAGGTAATCCAAACTTAGACCCTGTCCAAAACAACGAGGTAGACGCAGGGGTTGAGTATTACTGGGGAGTTTTCGGGCTAAAAGCTAATGTTTTCTACAGTGATTTAACAGACTATATCTATTTAACAAAGATAAAAGCCTTAGATAACAGCAAAGATGCTATGTCCTACCAGAATATAGACGCCCATATATACGGTTGGGATTTTACAGTAATAGGAATGGTGTCTGATACAGTATCAGTTGAGCTTGGAGCCGCCTGCCAAAGGGGTAAAAAGGACAGCGGAAACTACGAGGACAGTGATATGGCGGAAATTCCACCTCTAAAGGCAAGACTTGCTGTTAAATACGACGATGGTGTTAAGTTTGGACAGATAGAAACAATTTACTCTGCCAGACAGCATAATGTAGACAGCGACCTTAACGAGTATCCAACTAAATCCTACTATGTTGTAAATGTAAAAGGCGGTGTAAATATGGGAGACAGGGCTTTTGTAGGAATTGGTGTGGACAACCTGTTTGATAAAAACTACTACACATACCTTTCCTACTCCAGAAACCCATTCCACACAGGAACAAAAGTCCCAGAACCGGGCAGATTTATATATATGAATGTTAACTACAAGTTTTAATAAACTTGCTACCAGTAATCCTGCTGCCCTTGGTATGTTGTTTTCCTGCCCCCGCTAAAGGGGGCTTTTTTTTATGTATAATCTATATTTATGTTAAAAATACTATCCTATCTTTACAGTTTTGGAGCTTACACCAGAAGGGGTTTATACAACACAGTCCTAAAACCGAAAAAACTCCCTGTCCCTGTTATCTCAATAGGAAACCTGTCTGTAGGAGGAACAGGAAAAACACCTTTAACGGTAGCAGTTGCAAAGGAGCTACAGAAGGAAGGGTTTAAGGTATGTGTCCTTTCCCGTGGATACAAGCGGAAATCAAAGGGTAGCTTGGTTGTAGGAGATGGGGAAAAAACAGTGGTAAGCTGGGAGGAAGCTGGAGATGAACCTTTCCTTATCGCAAAGGAAGGTATACCGGTGGTAGTCTCAAACAGCCGTTATGAAGGGGGACTACTTGCCATAAAAAAGCTAAACCCATCTGTTTTTATACTTGATGACGGCTTTCAACATTTCCAACTACACAGGGATATAAATATCCTTGTTGTAGATGCCCTTAAACCGTTTTGGGAAGATAAACCTCTACCCTTAGGCAGACTTAGGGAACCGCCGAACTTTTACAGATATGCAGATATTATAGTCCTTAACAGGCTAAACCGCCTGAACTTAGAAAACAGGGAGAAAGTTATCAGCTATCTAAAAAAACTTGGCAAGCCTTTTTTTGTGTCTCAGGAAAAGGTAGAAGGTATTACTAATTTTAAAGAAAGTTATCCATTTTCATATCTAACAGATAAAAGGGTGGGGATATTTTCTGGACTTGGGAATAACAGGCAGTTTTTTCAGATGGTAGAAAAACTCTCCAAAGAGCATTCATTTAGTATTGTGAAAAAACTACCATTCCCAGACCATTTTGATTACAAGGACACAAAACTACCAAATAATGTTGATATATGGCTTACAACAAAAAAAGATTTAATAAAGCTAAAAAACACAAAAAATATCTTTGCAGTAGACTATCAACTTACACTTAACGCCGATTTTTTTGAAAAAATAAAAGGAAAAATTAAAACAGCAAGATGAAAATCAGATAGAGGTTTTAGGGGTAATTATATACGAAAAGAGTTATTAGTTCAGGCTTTTTATGATAATTTTTTTGAAAATTAACTGTCAACCAGTTATATCCTAAAAAAGGAGGGAGGGTCTCCCTCCAGAAATCGGCACAGGAAGAGCCTGCGGGTAAGATGGAACAGTAGGCTCTGCCTGTAAGTTAATACTAACTTACCAAACCTACCTTTTCAAGTCTTAAACCCTATTAAATTTAAGACCTCTTTGCCGATTGGGTTTTTGAAGTTTCTGTCCCCTAAGTGGTATCCAGTCCACAGGTGTAGACATTTTACCTTGAAAGGAAGTTTATCATAATCCTGTATGCCCCCTATACCTGTGTTAAGTAGCTTTTTTACAACATATTCGGGGTAGTCTTTATCCTGTAAAAACTTTTTTCTATACTGTATCTCCCTCTGATGTAAGGATA
>JAADEV010000081.1 GCA_013153295.1 Aquificota bacterium
GCCTTGCTGGTATTTTCATTTAAATCCTCCTTAAAGAAAATTAAGTCAGGGTGTTATTATATTACACCCACTATTAAATCTCAAAAAAAGGCGATAGGAGAAGGATTAGAGAAAATTTGTTTTTTAAATGCCCTCTGTAATCTTTTTCTCCATAAATGTTTTTTTAGCCAGATACTTGTTGTAAGCGTCTAAATAAGCCTTTACACTGGCTTCTATTATGTCTGTTGATGTTCCCCTACCTGAGGAGATATTTCCGTCAAAATCAACAACAACCCTTACCTCACCCATTGCGTCCTTACCGGCACTTAAAGACCTTATTGTGTAATCCTTTAACCTACCTGTTATACCTAACGCCTTTTCAAGGGCTTTTAGCGCACTGTCTATTGGACCATCTCCAGATGAAGTTGCTACAACCTCCTGTCCATCTATATCCACCTTTACAGTGGAAGATGGTATTATCCCGTTTCCACTTAAAACGTGGAAGTATAACAGCTTTGCGTAATGGTAATCCTTCATCTCCTCAAGTAGTAATGCCTCTATATCCTCATCAAAAATCTCTTTCTTCCTATCTGCAAGCATTTTAAACTTCTCAAAAAGGGTATTAAGTTCTTCCTCAGAGATATTTTTGTATCCTAACTCCTCAAGCCTTGCCTTTAAACCGTGTTTACCGGAGTGTTTTCCTATAACCATTTTTGAACGGGGGAAGCCAACATCTTCAGCCCTCATTATCTCGTAGGTTTCCCTGTGGGCGAGTATTCCGTGTTGGTGTATTCCCGCTTCGTGGGCAAAGGCGTTATCCCCAACAATAGCCTTGTTAGGTTGGACAAAGCTACCTGTAATTCTACAAAGTAGCCTACTGGTTCTGTATAATTCCTGTGTGTTTATCTCTGTGTAAACCTCATTAAAATAATCTTTCCTTACTTTTATTGCCATTACCACCTCTTCAAGGGCGGCGTTTCCAGCCCTTTCACCTATACCGTTTATCGTCAGGTGTGCCTGCCTTGCCCCTTTCTTTATAGCAGACAGGGAGTTTGCAACTGCAAGCCCTAAATCGTTGTGGCAGTGGACAGATATAATAGCCTTATCTATGTTTGACACATTATTTTTTATATCTGCAATTAGCTGTCCAAACTCCTCAGGTATTGCGTATCCAACTGTGTCTGGGATATTTACCGTTTTTGCCCCTGCATCTATAACAGCCTCTATTACTTTAAACAGAAAATCCCTGTCTGAACGGAATGCGTCCTCAGCGGAAAACTCCACATCATCGGTAAAGTTCCTTGCATACTTTACAGCGGATACTGCCCTCTCCAAAACCTGTTCAGGGGTCATCTTAAGTTTATACTTCATATGTATAGGAGATGTGGCTATAAATGTATGTATCCTTTTTCTCTCCGCAGGTTGTAATGCCTCCCCTGCTTTTTCTATATCGTATTCCAATGCCCTTGCAAGGGAACAGACTATACACCCTTTTACCTCCTGTGCAACCTGATTTATAGCCTCAAAATCCCCCTCTGATGAGGCGGCAAACCCAGCCTCTATAACATCAACACCTAACTTCTCAAGCTGTTTTGCCATAGCTACCTTTTCCTCTACAGTCATAGAAAAGCCCGGTGCCTGCTCCCCATCTCTAAGGGTTGTATCAAATATAATTAATTTTTCCATAATCCCTCCGCTTATTAATAATTGTTCTCAATAGTAAATATAACTGTTAAATTTTAAAGTTGCAATAATATTTTAACTTCTATAGTTCAAAAAAGCATAAAGTAATAAAATAAAAAGGGAGGTTAACCGAGAAGTTGATAGTATAGATATAAAGATATTTCCTAATCTCAAATAAATTTTCCCTTTCTATTTTATCGACAAAATGGTTTGTATTAGCCACCACTATTTAAAACAGTGGATTTAGTTGGAAATTTTTCTTAAAATAATTAATCTGTGTTTTTTTAGCTATAGATTGTTTTCAGCATTTTACCCAAAAGACAAACAAGGAGGTTTAAACCGGTATGGCTAAAGTTAAGATGAAAACTAACAAAACAGCGGCAAAAAGGTTTAAAGTTACAGCAAAGGGAAAGATAAAGTATTGGAAAGGCGGAGTTTCCCACTATAACACAAAAAAATCAAGGAAGAGAAAAAGACAAAGTAGAAAAGCCCAGTATGTTCCAGAAAACCTTAAACATAAAGTCGCCGCATTAATTCCAAATGATGTTTAAAAAGGAGGAAAACTAAATGAGAGTAAAAGGACCATCTTCAAAGAAGCATAAGAAAAAGATACTTAAAATGGCTAAAGGATACTACGGGGCAAAACACCGTAGTTATAGAAGGGCAAAGGAACAGGTTCTAAGGTCTCTACAGTATGAATACAGGGACAGAAGATTAAGAAAAAGGGATTTTAGAAAGCTATGGATAGTTAGGATTAACGCCGCCGCAAGGCAGAACGGGCTGTCCTACAGCCAATTTATCCATGGCTTAAAGTTGGCAGGTGTTGACCTTAACAGAAAGATGTTAGCAGACATTGCTGTATCTGACCCTGAAGGATTTGCAAAGTTAGCAGAAACAGCAAAGCAGGCTTTAGCCTCAGGAAACTAACGGGGTAAAGGTTGAACCTGATAGACCAGATAAAAGCCCTTAAAGAAGAGGCTTTAAGGCTTATAGATAAGGCTGTAGACCTTGAGAAACTTAACTCTGTTAGGGTTGAGTTCTTAGGTAAAAAGGGGAAGCTAAAGGCTATCCTTAAGACCTTAGGGAAACTGTCCCCTGAGGAGAGGAAACAGGTAGGGCAACTTGCCAACACAGTAAAAGAAGAGCTTGAAGAGAGGATAAAACAGAAAGAGGAAGAGCTGAAAAAACAAGCCTTAGCGGAGGAGCTGAAGAAAAACAAAGTTGATATAACCCTACCACACAGCTGGATAGAGGTTGGAAGTGCCCACCCTGTAATCTCAACAATGTTTGAGATAGTGGAAACATTTGTGGCAATGGGGTTTTCCGTTGCACAGGGACCTGAGGTTGAAAAGGAAGCCTACAACTTTGATATGCTAAACATTCCCCCTGACCACCCTGCAAGGGATATGCAGGATACATTCTTTATAAACAAAGAGGGTTATGTTTTAAGGACACACACCTCACCGGTTCAAATAAGGGCAATGTTAACACAAAAACCCCCAATCTCAATAGTAGCCCCGGGAAGGGTATACAGAAAAGATGCAGACCCTACCCACTCCCCAATGTTCCACCAGATAGAGGGGCTTTTGGTAGATGAGGGTATAACATTTAGGGATTTAAAAGGGATACTTAAGATATTCCTTGAAACCACATTTGGTAAGGATATACCTATCAGGTTCAGACCAAGCTATTTCCCATTTACAGAGCCTTCTGCAGAGGTTGATATAGGTTGCACAGTTTGTAAAGGAAGTGGTTGTAGGGTATGTAAAGATACAGGCTGGCTTGAGATACTCGGGTGTGGAATGGTAGACCCAAATGTGTTTGATGCAGTTGGAATAGACTGGGAAAGGTATACAGGTTTTGCATTTGGGCTTGGGGTTGAAAGGATAGCTATGCTTAAGTATCAGATAAACGACATAAGACTGCTTTTTGATAACAATATGAAGTTTAACCACCAGTTTAAGGGGATAAGATGAAAGTTCCTTACTCTTGGCTAAAGGAGTTTGTTGATATACAGGTTTCCCCGCAGGAAGTAGCAGACAGGCTAAATGAGACAGGTATAGAGGCGGTAGCCTATCCATTTGGGGAAAGGATAGAAAATATAGTAGTTGGTAAGATACTCTCAGTCGGGAAACACCCAGAAAGGGACAAACTCCTTGTATGCAAGGTAAGTGATGGAGAAAGGGAATACCAGATAATAACAGGGGCTACAAATGTATTCCCCAACGGAAAGGTGGTTTTAGCAAAAGAAGGGGCTGTAATACAAGGGAAAACAATAAAACCTGTAAAGTTTGGTTCACTACAATCTGAAGGAATGCTACTTTCCCTTGAAGAGCTTGGTATAGGGGAAGATGCAGAGGGTATACTTATCCTTCCAGATGAAGTAAAAGAAGGGGAAGACCCTAACAAACTCCTTGGACTTGGGGAAGACTGGATTATAGAGATAGAGATTACCCCTAACAGGGGAGACGCCCTAAGCGTAAAAGGACTTGCAAGGGAAGTTGGGGCAGTCTTCGGACTGAAGAAAAGGGACAAAAAGCCCTCAGTGGAGATACCACAGGACGACAGTATAAAGATACAGGTTCTAACAGACAAAGCCTACAGATACAGAGGGGTAATAATACAGGGAGTAGAGATAAAGCCCTCACCCTTTGATATACAGCTAAAACTTATAAAAGCTGGACAAAAGCCAATAAACAATGTGGTAGATATTACAAACTACATACTACTTGAGGAAGGGCAACCGCTACACGCCTTTGATTTAGATAAGATAGAAGGGGAAGTGGTTGTAAGGGAAGCTAAAGAAGGGGAAAAGGTTATAACCCTTGATGGTGAAGAAAGAAGCTTAAAACAAGGGGATATTGTAATAGCAGACAGTAAAAAGGTTATAGCCATCGCTGGGATAATAGGAGCTGACAACACAAAGGTTGACAGCAACACAAGGAATATACTCCTTGAAGGGGCTGTATTTGACAATATTCAGGTTAGAAAAACAGCAAAAAGACTTGGCATAACAACAGAAAGTTCATACAGGTTTGAAAGGGGTGTGGACATACAGAACCTACCTAACGCACAGGATAGGGCTGTTGAGCTTATACTACAGACAGCTACAGGAAAAGCCACAGGATACAAGGATATTTACACCAAACCTTACATACCAAAGGAGATAACCCTTAGGGAAAAAACAACAAAAAGGGTTTTAGGTATAGATATTCCCAAAGAAGAGGCTAAAGAGCTACTTGAAAGGCTGGAGATACCAACGGAGATAACAGAAGGGGGAACAGTTTCAAAAATACCTGCATTTAGGTCTTTAGACTTGGAAAGGGAGATAGACCTTGTAGAGGAAGTTGGAAGGCTGAAAGGGTTAAACAAGCTGTCAGAAACCTACCCAAAGATACCTACACAGGCGTTTAGAAAAAGTGATGAGTTTAACTTTGACAGAAGGACAAGGGATTTCTTCAAGGATATAGGGTTTGACGAGGTTGTAAGCTACACATTTGTTGATGAAGAAATATACAGTATCCTTGGACTACCTGTGCCACCTATCAGGATTAAGAACTACCTGTTAAAAATACAAAGTATAATGAGGGATAACCTTGCTGTTAGCCTGATAAAAACACTCCAGTATAACCTAAGGTTCCAAAACAGGGATTTAAAGATATTTGAGATTTCCTCCACATTCTTTGAGGACTACGAGGAGATTAGATTAGGACTACTCGCCACAGGGAAGATAAACAGAGGTTTTGATTTTACAAAAGGAGAAACCCAATACTCCACAACCCAAAACTGGGATTTTCTAAAGATTAAAGGGGCTGTTGAAAGCTACCTAAAGATGCTTGGTTTAGACGGTGTTAAGTATACCCAGATAGACCTACCATACATAAACCCATACGAAGGGGCAAAGGTATCTGTTAATGGTGTAGAGGTCGGTTATGTAGGAAGGATACACCCAGAAAAGGCAGAGATGTTGGAAATACCAAAGGATACATACATAGCAGAGCTAAAACTAAGGTGTGTAGGCAGAACCTTAAATAACCAAGAGTGTGGCAGTGATTACCTGTTTAACCTGTGGAAAAACAAAGATACTGTTGTATTTCAAGAGCTACCTAAATTCCCAGCTGTAAAAAGAAGCCTTGCCTTTGAAGTTGACGAAGACCTACAGGTGGATAAATTGTTAGAAGCGGTCAAAAACTTCAGTCCAAAGATAGAAGCGGTAGAGCTTTTTGATATTTATTACCTTGATGAAAATAGAAAAAGTGTAGCAGTGTCAGTCCTTTTTAGGGATAAGGAAAAATCCCTTTCAGATGAAGAGGTAAACCAGCTTGTTGAACAGCTGGTAAAAGACCTTCAAAATAGATTTAACCTTAAGCTGAGAACTTAAGGAAGGCTAAAGCGGTAAAGATGTTTATTCATATAAATGTGGTAGAAAAGAATAAGAAACCTGCGGGGTGCGATAGGGATGCAGAAGTAATTTCTGGGCTATAGCATCACTAAAGGGAGTCCTACATTCCGTATATCCAGTAGGATTACGGTGCGGACACCCACCTTTGTTTCGGGTCCAGAACATTGGACTTGGCGTCCCGTCGGCCTCGCGGGGCTTTGTTTACCGCAGGGCCTTCCTGTTAAAGGGAGGTCATATTGAAAGAAACAATAAGAAGAAAGTTTTTAGATAAGAGAAAACAGTATACAAAGGTAAGGGAGAGTTCTGACAAAATAACAGAGAAATTCCTCTCCCTACCACAGCTGAGAGGGGCAAAAAGTATACTCCTTTACTACCCATATAAAAACGAAGTTGATACCAGACCTATCATAAAAGCCCTACTCCAGCAGGGTAAATACACAGTTTTACTTCCTAAAGTATCAGGGGACAGGATTGTCCCTATCAAAGTATCCTCACTTAACAACCTAAAAAAAGGATACGCAGGTATCTTAGAGCCGTCAGGTGAAGAAACAGACCCTAAAGGGATAGATATTATCGTAGTCCCAGCTGTAGCATTTGACAGAAAAGGATACAGACTTGGATACGGCGGGGGCTTTTACGACAGGTTTTTAAAAAACTCCCCAGCACTAAAGGTAGGGGTAGCCTTTGACTTCCAAGTTGTGGACAGCTTACCTACAGAGGAACACGATATCCCTGTAGACCTAATAATAACCCCTACCAAGATAATAAACACAAAGGAGGAAAGGAAAGATGCTTGAGATAGTAATCGGGGTTTCAGCTTTAGCAGTAGGTTCAGCCGCAGGGTATATGGCACACAAAAGTAAAGCAGAAAAACAGCTAAAACAGAGGGAGGAAGAAGCCCTAAGAATAATAAGGGAAAAAGAAAGGATAGAGGAAGAGGCAAGGAAAATAGCAGAGCAGATAATAAAAGACGCAGAAAAAGAAGCAAGGATAAGGGCAAAGGAGATAGAAAACGAAGCATTACAACTGAAGAAAGAACAGGAGATAATCATAGAAAAGGAGATACTAAAAAGGAAACAACAGCTTGAGGAACAGCTTAGAAGGGAAAAGGAAGAGCTACAGAAGTTAGAAAAAACCTTAATAGCAAGGGAAACCCAGCTTGAGAGAAGAATAGCAAGAATTGAACACAGGGAAGAGGAGCTTGAGAAAAAATGGGAAGAGATAAAGAAACTTGAAGAGGAAATTAGACAACTCCAAAGGGAGATAGAGGAAAGGGAAGCAAAACTGAAAGAAGCGGAAGAAAAATACATACAGGAGATAGAAAGGATAGCCTCTATGACAAAGGAAGAGGCAAAGGAAGAGCTTATGAAAAAGGTGGAGGAAGAGGCAAAATTAGAAGCGGCTAAACTGATGAAAGAGATAGAGGAAAACGCAAGGAAAGAGGCTGAAAAGGAAGCAAAATGGAACCTTGTTACAGCTATCCAAAGACTTTCCCCAGAGATAACCACCTCTTACACAATATCTGTGGTAGACCTACCAAGTAATGACCTGAAAGGAAGGATAATAGGAAGGGAAGGAAGGAACATAAGGGCTTTTGAGATGGAGACAGGTGTAGACCTGATAATAGACGACACACCGGATATAGTAACTATCTCCTCCTTTGACCCAATGAGAAGGGAGATAGCAAAGGAATCCCTTGAAAGGCTAATAGCGGACGGAAGGATACACCCGGGAAGAATAGAAGAGGTTGTATCAAAAGTAAAAGAGGAAATGGATGCAAAGGTAAGAAAAATAGGGGAGGAGACCTGTCTGGAGCTTGGCTTTACAGATGTCCACCCAGAGCTGTTTTACTACATAGGAAAGCTATACTACAGAACATCTTACACCCAAAATGTGTTGCTACATACAAAAGAGGTAGCCTACCTTGCAGGAATGATGGCGGCGGAGCTTGGACTTGACGAAAAGGCGGCAAGGAGAGGTGGCTTAATGCACGATATAGGAAAATCCATATCCCACGAGGTTGGAGGTTCACATACAAAGGTTGGGGCAGAGTTGGCAAGGAGATACGGGGAGCCAGATGTGGTTATAAACGCAATACTGTATCACCACAACGACGAACCTGCCAGATACCCTGAAGCGGTTTTAGTGGCGGCGGCAGATGCCCTATCAGCGGCAAGACCGGGGGCAAGAAGGGAAGCATTACAGTCCTACATAAACAGACTTGAAAAGATTGAGGCTATAGTAAACTCATTTGAAAATGTGGAAAAATCCTTCGCAATACAGGCAGGTAGGGAAGTAAGGATTATAGTAAACGCAGAGAAACTATCCGACGAGGAGGCATATCTACTTACAAAGGAGATAGCAAAAAGGATAGAAAAAGAGGTAGAATTCCCCGGACAGATAAAAGTAACAACTATCAGGGAGTCCAGATTTGTAGAAGTGGCAAAGTAAAATTTTTCTCCCTCCCCCCGCCAACGAAGGTGGGGG
>JAADEV010000086.1 GCA_013153295.1 Aquificota bacterium
CAGATACAGCTCCTCACTTTGTTCCCTCTTACTGTCAAAAATAACCCATATCATCGCCGACAGCAGAAGGAAAACAAAAACATATATTAAAGTTGATTTTTTAACCTTGCTTAAGATACTATCCAACATAGTATAAGGCTATAAGAAAAGTTCATTATTAGTCAATATATTAATAGTAAGGGTAAAGTTATATAGCCAGTTTAAAGGGAAAAACCAAGGCTTTTCTGCGTAAAATAGCTGACTACTAAGACTTAAAACAATTTGCCTGTTGTGATGTCGTAAGTTGTGTGTGTGAAGATTTCGCTTAATGATGGGTGGAAGTATACGAAGTGGTGTATATCCTGTGCTGTTAGTCCTTTTTTTATAGCTAAAGATATGAAATGTATAAGCTCAGATGCTTGACTACCTGCTATAAAGCCACCTAAGATTTTTTTACTTTCCTTTTCAAAGACTAGCTTTACTATCCCTTCATTCTCAAGCTCATCTACAGCTTTTTCGTTGTAGGTAAAGGGGTAAAGGGCTGTTTCTACCTGTAAGCCTATCTCTTTAGCATTTTCTTCAGATAGCCCTACCTGTGCCAGCTCCACAGCTGAAAAAACAGCCCAAGGTATCAGACTGTAATCTGGTTTTTCCTTTTTACTGTTAAACATATTGTTTATACATACCCTTGCTTCCATTGATGATGTATGGGCTAACATAGGTGAATTTACCACATCGCCACAGGCGTAGATATTTTCTACATCTGTTTGTAGATACTGGTTAACTTTTAGAAAGCCCCTTTCGTCCTTTGACAGCCCTATACCATCAACCTGTGATGTGTTTGGAACCCTGCCTACAGAAAGTAATACCTTGTCTGTTGTTATACTCTCCCCGTTTGACAGGGATACTTTTAGCCTGTCCCCTTCATTTTCTATCTTTTCCACTGTAGTTTCTGTTTTTATCTGGATTTTTAGCTCTTTTAACTTTCTGTTTAGAAGTCTCAAGCCTTCCTTTGGTATGTTAAGCCCTGATAAAAGTCTGTCCTTTGCCTCTACTATGGTTATACTACTTCCATAGACAGCGGACAGGTAGCCTATTTCTACACCTGCTACACCTCCGCCGATTATAACCATATCTTTAGGCAGTGTAGACAGGTTCTCTAAAAAATCCTCTGTGGTAATTATCCTTTCCCCATCTACCTGTAATCCAAGTGTTGCAGGGACAGAACCGGTGGCTATTAGAATATACCTACTTTGTATCTGTTCTATACTGCCGTCTTCCATTTCCACTTTTACAGTGTGTTTGTCTATTATCCTTCCTATCCCTTTATAAACTGGAACTTTTTTTGTTTTTAAAAGCTGGGAAAAACTTTTCCTTAGGAAGGATATTGCCTTGTCTTTACCTTCCTTTGCCTTCGGGAAGGATATACCTTTTATGTCTAAATCTATTCCGTATCTTTCTACCTTCGGTAGTTTCTGGTAAAGGTGGACTGCAGACCTGTAGTATTTGGTAGGTATACAGGCTCTATTTAAACAGTTTCCACCAAGTTTTCCCTTTTCCACAACGGCTATATTAAGCCCCATTCTGAGGGCTGTCATTACTGCCTCAAACCCTCCGGGTCCTGTGCCTATAACTGTAAGGTCAAACATCTGTTTACTCATACACAATCCTCGGTGTTATAAATATTAACAGCTCTTTGTTTTCTGTTGTTTCCATTTTACCTTTAAACAGCCAGCCAAGTAAGGGTATCTCCTTTAGTATAGGAACTCCACTTTCCATTGTTTCCTCTGTTTTTTCCAAAACTCCACCTATCACAACTGTCTGCCCATCTCTGGCTATTACTTTACTTGATACCTGCTTTGTTTGTATAGGTGGCTGTCCGTTTATACTTTTTGTAAAATCAGGTGTGTCTTGGGACAGCTTTATATCCATTATTATATTACCATCTGGGGTTGTTCTTGGTAGAACTGTAAGCCTTAAAACCGCCTTTTTAAACTGTATGCTGGTTGTCTGTCCTCCCCCTGC
This sequence comes from Aquificota bacterium, assembly GCA_013153295.1. Classification (GTDB taxonomy): domain Bacteria; phylum Aquificota; class Aquificia; order Aquificales; family Hydrogenothermaceae; genus Persephonella_A. The sequence goes on from JAADEV010000086.1 coordinate 2,005, forward strand.
CACCAGATAGCTTTGGTAGGGTATCTCAAACCCTTGGAGTATCTCCGCCTTTTCACCGTCTATTGTTATAACCTTTGGACGGGACAGGATTTTACTTTTACCTATCTGGGAAAGGGCTGATAAACGGAGGTCTATAAAGCTGTTTGCCGTTCCGTATAACAGTCCTACCCCTGCCCCCACATCTGTTATGTCTGCCGGAAAATCAAAGGCGTATGACACACCACTTAAATCACTGGTGGAAAGCCCGCTACCTGCTACAAACAGGTTGCCACCTTTATACTGACCGCCCCACTGTATACCTAAATCCTTTTTGTAGCTTGAGTTTACCTGCACTATCCTTGCCTCTATTACTATCTGGTAAGGCTTTTCAAGTAGCAGGTTAGGAAAAGCCCTTTTTATCCTGTCTATCTGCTGGGGGGTGTCTGTTATACAGACCTTTGGTAGTGATGTGATTATATCTGATACCTCTTTTTTAGACTTTTTTCCTGCTGTTGATAAACTTTCCTTTGATTTGAAAACAACAGAACCAAACTCAGAAAGGTAGTTTTCACTTATTGTTAAAAGTAGTTCAGCTGGCTCTGTAGCCCTTAGGTAGTAGCATTTGGTTATTATCCGATTGCTCTGTCCCTTTGCCAGTATTCTGCTAATAACAGTTATACTCTCTGGGGTGTCTACCACCGTTAGTATACCTTTCTGTTTGTTAAACTTATACCTGCCGTAAGGTGATAGGGCTGATACCAACTTCCATTTTATCTGTTTAAAATCCTCCTCTGTAATGGGAAACTCCCTTTGAACCAGTTTTATCTGTTTGTTTTTTACCTCTTGTTTTGCCTCTGCTTTAAGTATATTTATAAAATCCTGTGAAAGGTTTTTTATCCTATTTATATTCTCCTCCACATCTTTTATATAAACTGTGTTGCTGTAAGGGTATGTCCTTACTGTGGCAGATGGGGATATATTTTCCTTTACTATAGACAGTAAGGTGTAAAACGGCTCTTTACCTAAGACTAATGCCACATCTGGGGGTATTGATAAGGTTATCTCCTTTACAGTTTTTATAATATAAACACTGCCCTTTTTTACCGCTGTTAAGCCGTAGCTGTCTAAAACCTGTTTAAACAAAACCTCAGCTGGAACTGGCTGTTTTATTGAAAGGTATACCTTTGTATCCCTCTTTTTTGCTGTTCCCCTGTCCCAGATTATATTTTTACCTGTTATCTGTGATAGGGCATCTACAACTGTGCTTAACCTTCCACCGAAAAACTCCGCTGTTATTCCATTTGCAAATGTTTGGCTAAACACAGATAAAAGCAGTATAACTGTAAAAAGCCTGTGTATCATCTACCTTCTCCTATAGCTTCCTTAAAATCCTGTTTTGTTATACCCCTTTCTGGTATTACTTTTTCTATCTTTTTGTTTGTTTTTATCAGCTTTGCCTTTCCGTCTGGGGTTTCAACTACTATGTAGCTGTTGCCATCTGTATCCTTTATATGGCCAACTGTGTTCTCACCGTTGTAAAACAAATCCTGTGCTGTGGCTGTTATAACAGTTAGTAGTAATGGTATTACCCTTCTCATCTTTTATCCCCTTTGTAAAATGTGGAAAGGTTGATTTTTACCTGTAGTGGGCTTTCCCCTTTCCCTGTTTGTATATTCAGCCTGTCCACTGTAAGTGGTATCCCTTGGCTGTAAAGGTGTTTTATTAGTCTTACTATACCGTCTAAACTTTCACCTTCCAACTGGATTGATACTTCCACCCTGTTAATGGGAACTGCCCTATCAGACCTTTTTTTAGACAGTTTTACCTGTCCATTTTCCTCTGTTATGTATACCTTTTCAGCCTTTGAAACTTTAAACTCGTTTATGGTAAAGCTGTTTTCCTCCGCCCCTGTGGAAACCGCTGTAAGTATCTCCTCCACTTTACTTTCCTTTGGTAAGGCTGTCTCCCTTTCCTTTAGATGCTCTAACTCCTCCTTTAGCTGTTTTAGTTTTTTCTCCAGCCTTGGGATAAGCTGTGGTGATACGCTCCCTTTCAGATTTGTTATCTGGTAGTGTAGGTTGTTTATACTTATCTTTAGCCTGTTAACCTGTTGCTGTTTCTGTTTAACTGCCACTGTGTAAACTGTGTATCCTGTTAAAAATGTTAAAAGCGCTACTAAAAACAGTTTCTTACCAAGTGGTGCTTCAAGCCACTGTTCTTTTAAATACTCCCACAAACTACCTGTCCCCGTTCCCTACTTTTATTGTAAAGGAGTATATACTTCCCACTCCTTCCCTTTTTGTTTTCTGTCTTTTTACACTACTTAGGTATACATCGGTGTGGTGTTTTTTTAATCCTTTGTAAAAGGTGGATACCTGCTTTGGGTCAAAGCTGTATCCTTTCAGTGTGCCACTGTTAGGTTTTATATCAATCTCCTTAAGCCATACCCCATCTGGTATAGACAGACCTACAGTTTTTAAGGTTGGTATTATCCTATCCCTACCCTTTTGCAATCTTTCCATCAGCTTTTCTTTCCTTTGTATCTCCTCCTTTTCCCTTTGTAAAGAGATAATATACCTTTTTAGTCTGTTTATCTCCTGCTGTTGCTGGTAGTATCTGTTTTTCTCCCTTTCCAGTATTTCTTTTTCTTCTGTTAGGGATTTTTCTAAGGTGTTTAGGTAAAACAGGTATACTCCCCCTGCTACGATAGGTATCATAGGTATAATTAAAAGTAATGTATCCTTCGGTGGCTTTTGCTTTTTCTTCTTTTTTGTTTCTGTGTTAAGGTTTATTCTAATCATCTTCTACCATCTGGTAAGCCAGCCCTATAGGAACTGTATACTGGCTAAGTTTGTCTTTGTATATCCACTGTATACTGGTAATCCTTCCTAAACTAACTTGGATATACTCCTCCATCTCAGGTGTTATCTCCCCAGATAGGTATAACTCCTTTACACCGTTTACAGACAGGATAGGTAGGACTGTTATATCTATCAGTTTTGACAATGCCCTTTCCTTTTCTGTTTGTGGTAAGGTGTTGTATTCCTCTGTTGCAAATGTTAACTGGTGGACTGTTATCCCTTTTCCAGACTGGATTAGAAGGCTACCTTCCCTGTCTATATGTAGTATCCCTGCCTCCTTATCACCTACAAGGTTAAGGACTGCTATTCCCTCCGCTGTGATAACCTGCGGTTTTATACCTACCTGCTCCACAACCTTTTTTACCCTTTCCACTGGGGATTTTTTTGCCATTACCACAAGTAGCGTTAGCCCCTGTTGGTCTTTGTGTGTTATGTGGTAGTCGTAAACAACCTCCTCTTTAAGGTCGTATACATCATCTTTAATATGCCACTCAACCGCCTCTGGTATCTCCTCCTGTGGGATAAGTGGAAGTTTTACCGTTTTGAAGATTGTAAGGTTGGAAGGTAGGCTTATGTATGCTGTGTCTATATGTAGTTTCCTTTTCTCTATCTCTTCACCAAGGAGTATTCCAGCCTGTTTAGGGTCATCTACAGTTTCCAGTGTAAAAAACTCTGTTATCTTTTGTTTGTTGTTTAAAACAGCTAATCTTATAAACCTTTTACCTACCTGTATCCCTACCCCTTTTCTTTTTTTGGTGAAAAGTTTTTTTATCTGTTTTGGAAGTGGCATACCTTGTTGTGGTAGGGGGCGTAAAAGCCCCCTTTTTATTACTGGATACCTAACTTTTTCTCTATCTCTGCTATTGCTTTTGTTGTTTTTAGAACTGCATCTGGGTTTATGGATATTGTGTCTATTCCCTGCTCAACTAAGAACTGGGCAAAATCTGGGTAGTCTGAAGGTCCTTGACCACATATTCCGATTTTTCTCCCTTTTGCTTTAGCTGTTTTTATAACCTGTGCAATAAGCCTTTTTACAGCTTCGTTCCTTTCGTCGTATATATGGGCTACAAGTGAGGAGTCCCTATCAAGTCCAAGTGTAAGCTGTGTAAGGTCGTTTGAACCGATAGAAAACCCATCAAATATCTCTGCAAACTGGTCTGCAAGCACCACATTGGAAGGTAGCTCACACATTACATAAACCTCAAGTCCATTCTCACCCCTTTTCAGTCCATACTCCTCCATAACCTTAAGGACTTTCTCCCCTTCCTCAGGTGTTCTACAGAATGGAACCATCACCTTAACATTGGTTAACCCCATCTTATTCCTTACCCTGAGTATAGCTTTACACTCAAGCCCAAACGCCTCTTTAAACTGTGGTGAGTAGTATCTGGAAGCTCCCCTCCAACCTATCATTGGGTTTTCTTCCTTTGGCTCAAAATACTTACCGCCTATCAGGTTGGCATACTCGTTGGATTTAAAGTCTGAAAATCTGACTATAACAGGTTTAGGGTAGAATGCGGCGGCTATCTTTGCTATTCCGTAGGACAGTTTCTTTATGTAATACTCCTCTTTGTTGTCGTATCCAAATGTTTTGTCTTCTATAATCTTTGCAAGCTCCGGGTCTTTTTCTTTTATTTCGTCAAACTTTATAAGGGCAAGTGGGTGTATTCCGATGTAGTTGTTTATAATAAACTCCTCCCTTGCAAGTCCAACCCCTGCATTTGGTAGGAAAGAGAAATCAAAAGCCCCCTCAGGTGAAGCCACATTCATCATAATAGGTGTTTTTGTTTTTGGTAATGTGTCTATATCTACCTCTTCCACCTCGTATTCTATCTTTCCGTCGTAAACATAGCCCACATCTCCCTCTGCACAGGATACTGTAACCTCCTGTCCGTCTTTAAGCACCTCTGTGGCGTTCCCTGCACCGACTACAGCTGGCACTCCCAACTCTCTGGCTACAATGGCGGCGTGGCAAGTTCTACCACCTCTGTTTGTTACAATTGCAGAAGCCTGTTTCATTATAGGCTCCCAGTCTGGGTCTGTCATATCTGTCACAAGGACATCACCGGGCTTAAAGTCTTTGGCGTCTTCAAGGGTATACATAAGTTTCACCTTTCCTGTGGCTACCTTGTCCCCTACTGCTATACCTTGAACCAGTATTTTTTCTGACCTTTTTTCAAAAGGCTCTGTTATTTTGTAAACTGTTATCTTTGAGTGGTCTTTCCTTGAGTGTATTGTTTCAGGTCTTGCCTGCACAATAAACAGCTCGTTAATTTCCCCGTCCTTTGCCCACTCAACATCCATAGGTGTCCATTTTCCGTATTTGTTTGAGTAATACTCCTCTATCTTCATTATCCAGTCTGCTAACTTCAGCACCTCTTCGTCTGTTAGGCAGAACTGTTTCTGTTTATCCTCTGGGACTGCTACCGTTTTAACCCTTTCTTCCTCTGTTAAGCCGTAAACCATCTTGTGGGTTTTTCTACCTAACTTTTTCTCTATAATTGCCTCGTATCCTTTTTTGAATGTTGGCTTGAAAACAAGCCATTCATCTGGGGTTACAGCCCCCTGCACAACCATCTCACCTAAGCCGTAAGAACCGTTTATTAGAACCACATCTTTAAAACCGCTCTCTGTATCAAGGGAGAAACCAACCCCTGCGGCAGCAAGGTCAGAACGCACCATTTTTTGTATTCCAACTGCAAGCCCTATTGAGAAATGGTCAAATCCAAATGTTTCCCTGTATGATATTGCCCTGTCTGTGAAGAGTGAGGCAAAACAGCTCTTTATAGCTGTAAGTAATGTTTCGTCCCCTTTTATGTTAAGGTATGTCTCCTGCTGTCCTGCAAATGATGCGTCTGGTAGGTCTTCGGCGGTGGCAGAGGAACGGACAGCTACATCAACCCTGTGTTGTCCATACATCTCACTTAGTTTGCTGTAGTAGTCAAGTATATCCTTCCTAAGGTCTTCTGGGAACTGACCCCCTTTTATCATCTCCCTTATTGTTAAGCCCCTTTGCTGAAGGTCAAAAACATCGTTAGGGTCAAGTCCTTTTAATGTTTCCCTTATTTTTTCCTTTAGGTTGTTGTAATCAATAAAGTATCTGTAGGCGTCAGCTGTAACCACATAGCCCATAGGGATTTTTATCCCTATTGGTGATAGCCCTTTTATCATCTCTCCGAGGGAAGCGTTCTTCCCTCCAACCAGTTCCACATCTTCCATTCCTACTTCGTTAAGCCACACCACCAGCTTTTTGTCGGACATAATCTATTCCTCCTGATATACCTTTATAGAAAATTTTTGCTTTCTAAAACCATTTTCTTGTTCACCTTTGGTTCACCTAATTCAAAGAATTAGTAGAGTAGAAATGGATAAAAAAAGCACGGCGTAAGCCGTAAATTCGTTTTAGCATTTTCTTTTCCATCTTAACTAAAAAACTTGCTTTTTTCCGTTAGTTTACCATAGGATAAAAAAGGATGAAAGCCTCAAGAGTAAAAAGAAGCTTAAGAGTAGAATTAAGTAATGTAGACCAAATAACACAGATAATATTAGGCTATCTAACATATCACGCAGGACGGCTTTGGAATGAAGCAAACTACCTTGTAAAAAACAAATTAGCTAAACCAAACCAATACGACCTATACAACAAGCTAA
>JAADEV010000043.1 GCA_013153295.1 Aquificota bacterium
AAATGTTTCTGGGGTTATGTTTAGTATGGAAGCTATCTTGTTTTTATTTAGTTTAAAGAATAAATCCTCGTGTTCTTTTAGGAATTTTGCGATTTTTTTACGGACATTTTTTTCCATTAGATTTTCACAGTATTCGTAGTTTTTAAGGATTTTATCAGCCATATATCTGGTTAAATCACAGCATAAGTTTATACTACTTTGGACAAACTGTATAAACTGTTTCGCATAAAACCTTATTATCTCACCGTCAGTTTCCATCTCCGCTGAAAAGGGATACTCCCTGTTATTTACTATAGCAAACTCACCTATAAATGAGTTAGGTAAAATATAGTTTAAGGTTATCTCTTTACCGTGGGCTGGAGATGTTTTGTATATCTTTACAACCCCATTTTTTAAAAAAAATATAAATTTAGGTTCTTCCCCCTCTAAAAACAGAATATCTCCCTTTTTTTGGTTATGTAGAGACGATATTTTTTCAAGGGATTTTATCTCCTCCCTCGTTGCGGAAGGGAATATCTTTTCTATCATTTTTTGTATCCCCCTTCTTTTCTCCTCCTTACTATCTAACTTTATTAATCTCAATCAATCCTTGATATTTGTCAATGCAGAGGTTGTAAGTAAATACTAATTTATGTATGAATTCTGGAAAAATGGGGGTAGTAGTATGAAAAAACTGGTTATTTCCTTAATGGCAGTTGCAACTCTATCATCTGTTGCTTCAGCAGGGGAAGATGTAGCAAAACAAGTAGAAAAATTAGCAAAAGAGTATGGTTGTTCCGGTTGCCACGCAGTTGATAAAACTGTGGCAGGACCTCCATTCAGAGTTATAGCAAAGGAATACAAAGGAAAACCTAACGCCAAACAGACACTTGTTAAAAGTATCCTTGGCGGTTCTATGATGAAATGGCAGGCAAAAGCTAAAAAATACGGTATAAAGATAAAAATGGCTTATATGCCTGCACAACACGGTGTAAACAAAGAAAAGGCTGAGAAGATAGTAGATTTAATCCTAAAGTTAGACTAATTGATGTATTTAATAAAAAGGAGGGATGAGTAATGAAAGCCAAATTTAGGCTAACGCTGTTATCAGCGGTGGCTGTTGGGCTTGTCTCCGTAGGGGCAAACGCCCAAAGTCCAGCAGAAAAAGTTTATGTGCCACACGGAAAGTATGATGAGTTTTACGCTTTCCTATCAGGTGGATTTGACGGACAGGTTAATGTTTACGGACTTCCATCTGGAAGACACCTAAAAACAATACCTGTTTTTTCCGCATACCCAATGAACGGGTATGGATACTCTGAAGAAACTAAAGCTATGCTTATGACAAGCCACGGTTGGATACCTTGGGGTGATAGCCACCACCCAGAGCTGTCCCAGACAAACGGAGTGCCTGATGGTAGATGGTTGTTCATTAACGAAAACAACACACCAAGGGTAGCAAGAATTGACCTGAAAACATTTGAAACAACTGAGATACTTGAGATACCGTTCTCAGGTGGAAACCACGCATCAACATTTATTACACCTAACTCTGAGTATATAACAGCGGCAACAAGGTTCTCTGTGCCAATACCACAGAAAGATGTCCCAATTGCAGAGTATAAAAAATACTTTAAAGGAACATTAACATTTGTAAGGGCTGACAAACCGGGTCAGATGGATATTGCATTCCAGATACTTGTTCCCGGTTATAACTACGACTTAGCCCACTGTGGAAAGGGACCATCATTCGGTTGGTGTTTCTTCACATCTTACAACACAGAGCAAGCCCACACGCTACTTGAGATTAACGCTTCTATGAGGGATAAGGACTACATTGCCGCTGTTAACTGGAAAAGGGCTGAGGAATGTATAAGGGAAGGTAAATATAAAGAGGTTCAAACAAAATACGCCCACAACTACAGACCTGATGACACAAGAATAGCAAAAACAGAATGGAAAACATCTGTAAAATGGATTATTCCAAAACAATGTCCCGGTGTAATCTACTACCTACCAACACCAAAATCTCCACACGGGGTTGATGTATCCCCAGATGGTAAATACATAATCGGTGGTGGTAAGTTAGCTACAGTTATACCTATCCACTCCTTTGAAAAGATGATAAACGCAATTAAAAACAAACAGTTTGCAGGGGAAGTGGAAGGTATACCAATACTTAAGTATGAAGCAATAAACCACTGTGAGCTACCTAACCCTTGTTTAGGTCCATTACATACAGAGTTTGACGGTAGAGGAAGGGCTTATACCTCCTGTTTCATATCCTCTGATGTTGTGATTTACGACTACAAGAACTGTAAAATACTTGACAGGGTTCCAACATACTACTCTGTTGGACACCTTATGATACCCGGTGGTGATTCTGCAAAGCCTTGGGGTAAGTATCTCCTACCAATGAATAAGATAACAAAAGACCTGTTCCTACCTACAGGTCCAGAGCTACCACACGCGGCACAGCTTTACGATATATCCGGGGATAAGCCACAATTCCTACTTGATATGACAGAGCTTGGGGAACCTCACTACGCACAGGCTATACCTGCAAAACTGCTAATGGATAAAACACTAAAGATATTTGACCTTGAGGAAAACAAACACCCTTACGCAGTTAAAGAAGAGGAAAAAACAAAGGTTGTAAGAAACGGAAACGAAGTTCATATCTATATGACAGCTATCCGTTCCCACTTTACACCTGACAATATAGAAGGTATCAAAGTTGGTGATGTGGTATACTTCCACGTGACAAACATAGAGCAGGACTGGGATATACCACACGGATTTGCAATACTTGGGGCAAACACATCAAACCTACTTATAATGCCCGGGGAAACATTAACACTTAAATGGATACCTAAAGAGCCGGGAGTTTACCCATTCTACTGCACAGACTTCTGCTCTGCTCTACACCAAGAAATGCAAGGTTATATCAGAGTATCTCCAAAAGGTTCTAATGTTCCTCTAAAGTATGGAACAGGGGACGAAATGCACGTAGCAAAATAAGGAGGGAGATATAAATGAGCTGGTTATCTCGGGGGCTTATCGCCCTCGCTTCTTTAATAATGATTGGAGTTTTCTTTAAACCCCTCTGGGAAATAACCCTTTACGCACCACAGTATAAAGAAGGATTAAAAATGATAATCTGGGTTAACAAAATAGAAGGGGGGACAAAAAACGACCTTAAAAACATCAACCTGCTAAACCACTATGTTGGAATGAAAAAAATTGACCCTGATGCAATCCCAGAGCTGAAGATACTACCTATAGTATTCGGTTTTATGGTTCTATTTGGTTTCATTGTAGCCTTAACTGGAAACAAAAAGCTGTTATACACTTGGGTTGTTCTGATTATTGTGATAGGAATTGCCTCCCTTGTAGATTTCTGGTGGTGGGAGTATGATTATGGACACAACCTTAACCCACACGCTCCGATAAAAATACCCGGTATGGCATACCAACCACCTATGTTCGGTTGTAAAGACCTACTAAACTTTAGGGCTTGTGCATTTCCATCTACAGGAACTTACCTACTTGCCCTATCTGGGACATTAGGGGTTATAGCCGCGGCAATAGAATATATAAGAGGAAAAAAAGGATAATGAAATTGAAAAACTGGCTTCTCTTTCTGTTGGTGGCTCCAGCACTTGCCTTTTTCCTTTCCTGTGAGAGGACTGTCCAACCTGTCCCAATAAAGTATGGTCAAGATGAGTGTGAACACTGTAGAATGAAAATAACAGACCCAAGATACGGGTCAGAGATACTTCTAAAAACAGGTAAAGCCTACAAGTTTGACAGTATAGAGTGTATGGTAGCCTACTACCTGAAAAACAAAGATAAAAAAGATATACACTCCCTATGGGTTTCAGATTTTATATCAAAACAGTTTATACCAGCCCAAAAATCAGTATACCTACATTCTAAAAACCTACCAAGCCCAATGGGGCTTAACATTACAGCCTTTAAAAGTATGCAGGATTTGGAAAAAGTAAAACAGAAATACGGCGGTAAGGTTTTATCTTGGGGAGAGGTTCAAGATTTAGTAAAAAGGGAATGGATAGAGAAAAAGGGCAATATGATGCACCATCACCACCACAACCATATGTAAAAATGGGGCTGTGGCTTTCTCTTCCATTAATCCTACTTTTTTTTACCCTTTCAGCTAAAGGGGAAACTATAACAGTATGTCCAGAATGTAAAATAAAATCTATAAAAAAGGCGATTGATTTAGCCAAAGACGGCGACACAATTCTCATAAAAAAAGGTGTCTACAAAGAGGGGAATATCCTTATAAAAAAGTCTATAAAACTTATTGGGGAAAACTACCCTGTTATAGACGGTGAAAAGAAGTATGAGGTAATCACCGTAAAGGCAAATAATGTTGTTATAAAAGGGTTGGTAATACAAAACTCAGGTAAAAGTGATATTGAGGATTTAGCCGGGGTAAAGTTTTTCAGGACAAAAAACTGCCGTATAGAAAACTGTATTATTAAAAACAACTTCTGGGGTATTTACTTTGCCGCTTCTAAAAATGGGGTTATAAAAAACAATATTGTTGATGGTCCAGCTAAGATAGAGTATCTAAAATCAGCCTTTGGGCAAACAATAGAGACAAACTTTGGCAATGGTATACACCTGTGGCACTGTAAAAATATGCTTGTTGAAGGGAACCATATAAAGGAACACAGGGACGGGATTTATTTTGAGTTTGTTAAAAACAGCACAATAATAAACAATGTAAGTGAAAAAAACCTAAGATACGGACTACACTTTATGTTTTCCCACAAAGACAACTACATAAACAATGTTTTCCGCCAAAATGGGGCAGGTGTAGCTGTAATGTATACTAAACACGTGTATATGGCAAACAACAGATTTGAGTATAACTGGGGGGCTTCCTCCTATGGGATACTTTTAAAGGAGATATACGATAGTTATATGTTCCACAATGTTTTTTACAAAAATACAACAGGTATATTTGCAGATAACACAAACAGAACGGTTATAAAGGAAAATGATTTTATAGAAAACGGCTGGGCTGTTAGGATATGGGCAAACTCACAGGACAACCTGTTTAAACATAACAACTTTATTGCAAACACATTTAACATAACAACAAACAGCTTTCAAAACCCTAACAAATACGAAGAAAACTACTGGAGTGATTACAAAGGGTTTGACCTTAACAGAGATGGGATAGGAGATGTTCCCTACCGCCCTGTTTCCCTTTTTGGATACTTTACAGAGAACTACCCACAATCAATAATACTTTCAAGGAGTTTCTTTATATACCTACTTGATATTACAGAGAGAATGTTCCCGATGCTTATACCCTCAAAGCTGGTAGATGAAAGACCCCTTATGGAGAGATACAGATGGTAGAGATAAAAAACCTTTATAAAAAATTCGGTAAGTTTGAGGTTCTGAAAGGTATATCCCTCTCCCTTACACCGGGTAAAGTGGTTGCTATACTGGGACCTAACGGTTCTGGGAAAACAACCCTTATTAAATCTATCTTAGGGCTTGTTATACCCACATCTGGGGAGATAATTGTAAACGGTGAAAGTGTTAAAAACAGCTACACCTACCGTAGGTTTATAGGGTATATGCCACAGGTTGCCGTTTTCCCAGAAAACCTGAGGCTAAAAGAGTTAATTAGTATGCTTGTGGATATAAGGAAGGAAAGCTACAACCCTGAAATAGAAAGGGAGTTTATAGACAGGTTCAAACTACATAAGTATATGGATAAAAAGGTAAAAACATTTTCCGGTGGAACAAAGCAAAAGGTCAGTGCATTAATAACATTTATGTTTGACCCTAAAATCTACTTTTTAGATGAGCCTACAGTTGGGCTTGACCCTATATCAAGTAGTTTCCTAAAGGATAAAATTAGACAGGAAGTAAACAGGGATAAGTTAGTGGTTTTAACATCACACATTATGGGTGAGGTTGAAGAGATAGCAGATGAGATAGTGTTCCTACTTGAGGGGAAGGTGTATATACAAGGTTCTGTATCAGAGGTTATTAAACAGTCCGGTGAGAAAAATCTGGAAAGGGCTATAGCAAAACTTATGGAGAAGGAATACAATGGGCAAACTGCTTAAATATGAGTTTTACAATATGTTTAGAAACAAATGGATAATCTTTTACTTTCTGTTTTTCCTACTGTTAACATCAACCCTTTTCTATTTTTCTAAAGAACCGGCAAAGGTTGCCGCCACACTTTTACAGATGGTTATACTTGTTATACCTTTGGTTAGCCTTATATTAGGGACTATCTTTATGTATGACAGTAGAAACTTTATAGAGCTACTCCTTTCACAGCCTATAGACAGAAGGTCAATATACATTGCAAAGTATACAGCCACCTCCCTTTCCCTTGGTTTAGCCTTTGTTTTAGGGGTTTTTATACCGTATATCCTGTTTTTAACAGGAGTGGAAGGGTCTAAGGAGTATTTCCTGTTTTTCTCATTACTTGTGTCAGGCTTGTTTATAACATTTATTTTTATCGCCTTTGCGTTTTTAATAGCTGTTATATTTGAGGAAAAGGTTAAAGGGTTTGGGGCATCCTTACTTCTGTGGCTTTATATGACCCTAATCTACGACGGGATAATACTTTTTATAACCATATACTTTAGGGATTATCCCCTTGAAAAACCGGTTTTAATACTGTCTATACTTAACCCTGTGGATATTGCCAGAATATTTGTAATACTACAGCTTGATATTTCTGCCCTACTTGGATACACAGGGGTTCTGTTTAAACAGTTCTTTGATACGATAATGGGAAAGGTAATCTCCCTTGGGGTTATGGTTGTGTGGACTTTTATCCCGCTGATGGCTGGGCTGTGGCAGTTTAGGAAAAAAGATTTTTAGGGGGTGTGAAGATGAGAAAGGTTATTCTGCCATTACTTGTTAGCTGTGTAGTTGCATACGCAGGTGGAATATCTATAGAGGATACAAAGAAAGACCCTATACTAAGGGGCAAATTCCTTGCTAAACACTGTGCTTGGTGCCACGATATAGAAAAAAATCTACTTGCCCCACCTTTTAAGGTAATAATGGAAAGATACAAAAATGTGCCAGACGAGGTGTTAAAGGAACAGCTTTTTAACTCCATAAAAAACGGTAGTGAAGGTAAATGGGCTAAATGGATGAAGGAGAACCTTAGGTTTAAAATGGGCAAGCCCCAGAGAAACCTGTATATGCCTGCCCAAAAACCTTTTTACACAGATGAAGAGATTAGACTTATAATAGACTGGCTTTTAACCTTAAAAAAACAGAAAAACTCTACTTCGCCTTAACAGGGGCTTCTATCTGGATTTTCCCAGACTTTTTAAATATTAATGTAAACTTAACTTTGTCCCCTTCCTTTAGGGGCTTTTTCAGTCCCATAAGCATAATATGGTAGCCCCCCGGTTTTAGCTTAACCTCTGAGTGTGGGGGTATTACCAGTTTATCAATATGAACCATCTTCATAACGCCGTTTTCATTTACAGTTTTGTGTAGCTGAACCATCTTGCTTATATCACTTTCAACCTTTAATAGAACATCAGCCTCGTCCCCTTCGTTTTCTATCTCCATAAACAAGGCACTGTTTTTCATATTAGGGGGAACTGCCCTTACCCAAGGGTCTTCAATCTCTATCTTTGGCTTACCGTAAGCTACAAAGGAAAGGATTAAAACCAATGTAAAAACCTTCTTTAACATATCTAAACCTCCTTATTTATCTCCGAAGTATTCCATAACCCATATTATATCCTTTGCGATCTTTTCAGGGTCTTCGTTTGCAGGTCTAAATATAAGTCTCATTATACCGTTTTTGTCCACAAAGTATATAAACGCTGTATGGTCTACCAGATAACCAACATCTGGGTTGTCCTCAACTGGGACTTTCTTGTAGTAGGCACGGAATATTTTAGCCACCTTTTTTATCTCCTCCGCTGAGCCAGTTAGTCCTACAATATGCTTCCCTGTAGGGTCAAAGTAGGAAATAAACTGCTTCAGCTTTTCAGGGGTATCCCTTTCAGGGTCTACAGATATAAACAGAACTTTTACTTTATCTTTATGCTTTCCTAATTTTTCTAAGGTTTCCTTTATACGATACATAGATGTTGGACAAACATCTGGACAGTAGGTATACCCGAAAAATATAAGTAGGTAGTATCCCCTAAAGTCTGAGAATTTGACCTTTTTACCGTTATGGTCTATTAGTGTAAAGTCTGGTATCTTCTGTATGTAAGGATACCCGTAAAACTGGTGGGCATTTACACTAAAGGCTAAACTAAGTATAACAACAGTCAAGGCGGTAATTATTTTTCTATAAAACATCTCTAACCCCTCCTTTTCGGTTAGTGGGTATTTACCTATTTACCATTATATCAGTGTAATACCTTTTTTTATTTTTGATTTAAATCAATGCCATACTCTTTTTAAGA
>JAADEV010000098.1 GCA_013153295.1 Aquificota bacterium
CCAGCAGGGATACCTTGATGCAAATGCGTTGTAAACCTGTCTGTATTTTTCCCTTAGCTGTCTTTCTGAGTAAACAAAAAGTGGTGAACCGAACTCCCCTATTAACCTTTCTATAGGCACCCCATCAATATCCTGTCTAACCTTCCTTGAGTAAAGGGGATTTTGTCCAAATTTGTTCATAAAGCCTGTTTCTAACTTTGTTATTACCGGTTTTTCGTAAACCTTTTTCATCAGCTTTCACCCTTTGTGATTATTTTTTGGAACCTTTCAAGGTCTGTAACCATATCATCTGTGTATCTAACATAAAGTTTCCCTGCTGGGTAATCTTTGTAGTCTACAACAGGAAGTCCAAAAGCCTTCCTTATAATGTTTGCCGCTATGTTAACACCGACCCCTGTTGCAAAGTAAGACCACGCCGGAAACCTTGGGTTTATCTCTATTAGGTAAACCTTGTCCTCCTTCAGGTCTACTATACACTCAAGCTCAAAAGCCCCCCTCCAGTTGTATTTCTCTATAAAGTTTCTGGCGGCTGTAAGCATCTTTTCATTTTTTATTGTTATCCCTGTCCATATCTTCCCCAGCTCTGTTATCCACATCTTTTTTATACCTACCATTCCAAGGGAGTTTCCTTCACCGTCCCCGGCGCCTACCACATTCATCTCCTCACCTGAAACAACCTTCTGGACTATTATCGGGTATCCCCACTGGGCTACTATCTTGTTAAAGTGGCTTACTGCCTCCTGTTTTGTATAAGCTCTGTAAGCCTTGTAAAATGCACCTTTTACCATAACAGGTAGACCTATTTTGTCTATTGCCTTCAGTAGCTCGTCGTATGAGGCTACAACCTCAGATGGGGGTGTATCTATACCTATATTCCTTGCAATCTCATCAAGTCTGTCCTTTCCCCTTAACTTAAACTGCTCCATCGTTGGGAGAAATGTTTTTATACCGTTTCTTTCAAGCTCATCTGCATACCTAATAAGTATCGGTAGCTCAGCATCAAGGTTAGCCATAACAAAATCAAGTCCGAAACTTTCCTTTATGTAGTAAAGCCTGTTTATAAAAGCGTCGTGTCCAGCTGAGGGATAGGGTATAAGGAAGGATTTATCCACAACCCAGTCCATATACACCCCCGGCTCCATAGCATCGTAGGCAAGTCCTACAACTGTGGCTTTAAAGTCCTTTGCCTCCTTTAAACTTTTTGCTATACCTATCCCCGGTCCCGGGTTATCCACTGCGTTTATACCGGATACACCTATCTTAAGCTCCATAAATCCCCCTCCTAAACAAGTCTGTAGCTTCTAAGTTTCTCTATAAAATCAACCACATCTCTCTCCGCCGTTTCAGGGGATACCTCAAAGTTTTCAACTAACTGGGAAACTATCTCCTCAGGTGTTTTTCCCTCCTTCAGTAGCTTAAGTATAAAAAGCCCTGTCTGGTTTACTGTGAAACTCTCACCTGTAATAGGGTCAAAAACAAAGCCCTCATCGTTAATAGCAAGCTGGGAAAGTCTATCCATTGCATCCTCCTAAGTGGTTTTAATCCTCGTCCTCCTCCCTGTGGACTTTTGGTAGGTCTTTCATACACTTTTCAACACCTACACCGTATTTGTAAACTAACTTTCCGCCTATTCTCCCCTGTAGTCCAACTAAACCGCTTACCAGTATTCCTGCAAGTATGTATCCTAAAAATAGTAGGTGGTTGTTCCTAAAGTTTAGATACACCCTTAGAACTGCTAAACCTGTGGCAAGCCAAGGTAGTTTCTCCCCTAACTCCTCGTGTTTTTCCAACACTTCGTATGCTTTCGTTCCCTCTATTGCGTGTTCTATCAGCTCCTCAGCTTGGTGTCCTGTTATACCTGCCACCCACATAGCCAAAGCCCCTACAACAATACTCCACATTCCAGCGTTTTTTAGGGAATTTTTCTTTAGAACGAACCCTGCAAGGTCAAACAGAACCCCCATCATAACAAGGGCTATTGCAAAATGAACAACCGGTGGGTGAAGTTGTGCTAAAAACTCCATAGCTAATTACCTCCTTTTTTTGTTGTAAGTATCCATACAAACCTATAGACGATAGGCAGTAGGATTAATGTTAAAAATGTTGATGTAAAGATACCCCCTATAACCACAACGGCTATAGGCTTTTGTATCTCAGAACCTATATCATTTGTAAACAGTATAGGGATAAGCCCAAGTGATGCCGCTGTGGCTGTTATCAGTATAGGACGAAGTCTAAGTGATGTTGCCCTGTCTATTGCAGTATCTATATCAAACCCTTCATCAACCATCTGTCTAATGTAGGAAACTAACACAACCCCGTTAAGTGTGGCTATACCAAAAACAGCTATAAAACCTATAGCCGCAGGGACAGACAGGTTAAAGCCTGAGAGGTAAAGGGCTATTATCCCCCCAATTGTTGCAAAGGGGACATTTAACATTATCAGGAATGCGTCCCTAACAGAGTTGTAGTTTATAAACAGTAGAACGAATATAAGAAGTATTGAGATTGGGACTACTATTGAAAGTCTTTCCATAGCCCTTTGTTGGTTTTCAAACTGCCCTGCAAACTTTATAAAGTATCCCTCAGGTAGTTGGACATACTTTTTAACATTCTCCCTTAACTCTTTTATAAAGCTACCAAGGTCTCTACCTTCCAAATTCATCTGAACAAGGGCATACCTTAAGCTGTTTTCGTGTCTAATTTTAGAAAAACCAGATGTAATCTTAACCTCTGCTACATCAGAAAGCCTTAACATACTGCCGTCTTCCTTCTTAATAACAGGTATTTCCTTTATTTTGTCTATATCGTTCATAAATCTGTCAGGTATCTTTATGATAATTGGGAAGCTCATTAACCCTTGTCTAAATTCGTTTACCTCTACACCTGCCATATACTTCCCTACCAGATTAAGTATCCTTTCCACACTGTATCCGTATTTGTAAAGGGTGTCGTATTTTGGGATTATCTGTAGCTGTAGCCTTCCTGACTGCATTTCCGCCTCCACATCAACAGCCCCTTTGGTATTTTTTGCTATCTCCTCTATCTCCATTGCTATCCTGTTTATTGTGTGTAAGTCGTCCCCGAATATTTTTACCGCCACAGTAGCCCTTACTCCAGACAGTAGCTCCTCTATCCTCATTGCTATAGGCTGTGTAAACACAAGTCCTGCTACAGGTAAATCCTCTAACCTTTCCCTTAGGGCTTCCTCAAACTCCTTTCTGTTTTTGAACCTTTTCCACTCTTTGTAAGGTTTCAGTAGTATCCATACCTCCATATAGGACACATCTGTTACTTCTCCCTTTTCTGCCCTACCTATTGTGGTAAAGGCGTTAACCACCTCTTCAAAGGATTTTGCCCTTTCCTCTATAATGTTTGCCACCTTTTTTGCCTCTTCCCTTGAGATGTTTGTATCAAGGTAAACCTCAAGTAAAACAGCCCCTTCATCAAGCTCCGGTGTAAACTCTGTCCCTACCTTTGAAAGTAGGTAAAGGGAGTATCCAAAAAGTAGGGCTGTGGCTAAAAACAGCGGTAGCCCAACCTTCATTGCCACTTTAAGTATCTTTTTGTAAACCTTTTCTATAAAAGCCATTATGAAACTTTTTTCACTACCGGGCTTAAGGATAAAGTAGCTTAGAACCGGCATAAACACATAGGCTACAAACAGGGAAACCCCTAAGGCTATTATTATTGTTAACGCAAGGGGCTTAAAGTATTTACCTTCCACAGACTCAAAACTGAATATTGGCAGGAAAACAACCATTATTATCAGAATTGCAAAAAACAGTGGTCTGGTTATCTCTTCCACAGACAGCTTTATGATTTGTAGTTTATCTTCCTTTGTTTTTAAGATTTGCCTGTTGTGGCTAATGTGTCTAAAGATATTCTCTATAACAACAACTGTGGCGTCTGCAAACAGCCCCAGACCGATAGCCAGCCCCCCCAAGGACATTAGGTCTGCTGTAAGCCCAAGGTTTTTCATTACACCGAAGGCTATAAGCAGTGTAAAAGGTATAGAAAGGATAACCAGAACAGCCGCCCTAACATTCCACAGGTATATCATCATCGCTATAGATACAAGGATAATACCCTCAAGTAGGGCTTTTTCTATTGTGGCAAGGGCTTTGTCTGTTAGGTAGGACTGGTCGTAAAGGACAACTATCTTTACATCTTTAGGTAGAACCTCCCTGTTTATCCTGTCTATTTCCTCTTTTAGTTTTGTTATCAGCTCCTTTGTGTTTACCTGCACCCTTTTTAGGACTATGTTTCCTTGCACCTCACGACCGTTAAGGGTGAATGCCCCCCTCCTCTGTGGCACTTCCCCTTCTTCAACTACAGCCACATCTTTAACTTTTATAATAGCTCCGTTTTCAACCTTTACAGGTATGTTTCTTATCTGGTTAATATCTGTTATACTTGCCACTGCCCTTATTACCAAATCCCCCTCTGGGGTGTTTGTGTATCCTCCACCTGCAAGCCCTCCATTTTTCTCAACTGCCTCAAACAAATCCTGTAGTGTTATCCCGTATTTAACAAGCCTTTCCAAGTCCGGTTTTATCAGGTAGGCTTTATCCGGTCCCCACTGGGATATATCCTCAACCCCATCTATTGATTTTATAATTGGTTTTACAAGCCACTCCTCAAGTGTTTTCAGGTCTGTAAGGGAATATTTGGGGTTGTCTGATACAAGGGCGTATATAAGCACATTACCAAGCCCAGATGTGTTTGGTCCCATTATAGGGACTATACCTTCAGGTAGCTGGCTCTGGGCTTCAGGTAGTTTTTCCATTACCAAACGGCGGTCAAAGTAAATATCTGTTCCGTCTTTAAAGAATATTGCCACATAGGACAGTCCGGGGATAGAGATGCTCCTTACCTTTTCCACATCTTTTATACCGGACATTACAGTTTCTATCTTTTTTGTTATAAGGGCTTCTACTTCCTCTGCCGAGTATCCCGGGGCTTCTGTGTATATATTCACCTGTATAGGTGTAGGGTCTGGGAATGTATCAACTGGTATTGTTTTAAAGGCGTAGTATCCGTAAGACACAAGCCCAATAATAGCAAATATAACAAGTAATCTATACTTTAGTATCAGGTCTACCATCTACCTTCACCCCCTTAATGCCCTTCTGCTTCTGCTAAGAATTTACTTTTAAGGAAAGATGTCCCTGCTGTTATAACAACCTCTCCCTCTGTAAGACCATCTGTTATACGGTAGTATCTACCTATCTTTTCCCCTACAGAAACCTCTTTTACCTTAACTGTGTCCCCTTCCTTTACAAAGACGAAATATTTACCGTCTTTTATAACAACCGCTTCTGTTGGAATGTAAAGACCTTCTTCAGACTGTTTTGATACAAACACATCAACAAACATATTTGGCTTTAAAACCCTATTTGTGTTGTCGGTTAGTATCCTTACCTTTCCCCTTTTTGTTTCTGGGTCTAAAACTGTGCTGGTAAATGCCACTTTACCTGTTGTTCTACCGATAGGTGAGATTACAGATACAGTGTCCCCACTTTTAAAGATTTGGCTGTCTTCCACTGGAACCAGTGCCACCACCCAAAGGGTGTCAAACTTGTGTATACGGGTAAGCATCTTCCCCACATCAACACTCTCCCCAAGGACAACCTCCTGCTCTGCCACATAACCGTCCATACCTGACCTAAGGACTAACAGCCCGTTTTGAACCTCCCCATAGGACGCTAATGTTTCCCTTAAAGCCTTTAACCTTGCCTTTGCATTATCTAACTTTATCTTTGCTTCAAAGTATCTGTTGTAGGGAATAAGCTCCTTCTTAAACAGCTTTGCCTCCCTTTCAAATACAGCCTTTGCGTTTGCCAGTTGAACCTTTGCCATTCTAATTTCTGCAAGTAGCTGTTTTATCTGTGGTGAGTATATTAGGGCTACCTTCTGCCCCTTTTTTACCTTGTCCCCTTCCATAACAAACAGCTTGTTTACAAGCCCCTCCACAGGTGAGGATACTATCTGGGACAGGTTTAGGTCGTCCTTTACCACCGCAGGGTATTTTTTGTTTATACTTACCCTTACCTTTTTAACCTCCTGCCACTTTATACCTAACTTCTGGATTATCTCAGAGGTTAGTTTAAACTGGTGTGTTTCCCCGTGGTCGTGGTGGTGGTGATGTTGTGCAAACGCTAATGCTGTTATTGTTAAAGCTACTAAAAACGCTTTTATTACTGCCATTTCTTGCCTCCTGTTATTGAGATGTATTCCCCGTAAAGTTGGTGTAGCTGTAGTAAAAGCTGGTATCTGTAAGATAGAAGTGATATATACTCTTTCTTCCAATCAAAAAACTCAAATGGTGTTATCTGCCTCATCTTCAGGCTTTCCTCTGCAAGCTGGAAACCTTTTTTCGTATCTGGGATAATACTTTGGTCTAACTTCTGCAGTTGTTCCTTTAGTAGGGCGTATCTGTCTTTAAGGGTTTTTATTTTGTAGGCTATGGTCTGTTTCTCCCTTTGTATCTGTTTTGTTAAGGCTACCTTTTTAGCTGTAAGCTGGATTATATTTCCCTGATTTTTGTTAAAAATCGGTATTGTTGAGGACAGTCCCAGCCCAAGCTCATACTTTCCAAGTTCAACAGGGTCTTCACCACCTACAAGCTCAACTGATACCTGGGGTTTTGCCAACACCTTTTGTAGCTGTATCTCCTTTTGTATCTTCTGTATCTGTAGGTGTAAGGCTTTTATGTTAGGTAAGTTTTGTATATCCACATCTTCTATCTGTGGTAGATTTTCCAAATTCCCTTCCGGTTGTGATACATCAAAACCAACAATACTGGAAAGCTCCTTAAGGCTCACTTTGTAGTCTATCTCTGTCTGCTTATACTGTAGCTTTGCCTGTTCAAGTAGCCTTTTAGCCCTTAGGAAGTTTATCCTTGTTTCCTCACCAAGCTGGTAAGCCTCTTTTATGTAGTTAAAGCTGTTTTCAGCTATCTTTAGGTTCTCCTCTGCAACCTGCAACAGCTTTTTTCTGTAAAGGGCGGTGTAGTAAGCGGTGTATATCTTGCCTATATACTCATTTTTTAGGGCTTGGAATAACAGTTCAGCGTGCTGTTTCTCCTTTAAAGCCATATCAACAGACAGTTTCCTTTCACCCCACAGTAGTAATCTCTGTGAGATTGAAAAGTCTGTAAGGGCTATACCGCTGTCTGTCTGGGAGTATAGCCTACCGAATGTTATACTACCCTCTGGGTTAGGTAGTAGTTTCGCCTGTTTTATTAGCCCCTCCACAGATTTTTTATTAGCCTGTAGCATTTTTATGTAAGGGCTTTCTTCCAATGCCCTGTTAAGCACCTGTTTAAATGTTTCACCGTTTGCTGTGGCTATAAATAATAGCCCTATAACTAATACCCTAATGGATAACATACAGTATCCTCCTAACTGTGGATTTTAAAAAGGCAGAGTTGTCCCTATAGGATTACAGGGAGATTGTCCTTGGTGGTTTGAATATCTCTTTGATATAAAGGTGTGGTGTTGGCTTTTTGTAGGTGAATGTGTAGCTGTCTGTAAACTCAACTAAAAATGTTGGCTGGTTTATTGACAGCACACCGGGTATATGTAGATTTTCGTGGAACTGGCAGTTTTTATTCCCACAGTCCTGTGTATGGACTATATGGGGTTTACCATCTAACACATAGTAAACATAATCGTGGAATGTGTAAAACAAAGCCCCTATAAAAAGTAAAACAAAAACAAACCGTCTCATAGTAATGATTAAGTTAAAACTTACACCTATCGGTTATTATGATTAAAGTCATAACTTCTGCTTAAGTTGTAGCCTCCCAAGTCCAAAACTAACAGACTTCCCAAGGTTTATAACCTCTGCCACCTTTAGGTATGGGTAGATATGGTTTATATCCCCTGTTATTCTGAAACTCCCTTCAAAGGCTGGGATTACCATATGGGTTTTCTTCCTGTTTGACCACCTTTTCATCGGGGAAGGTCTCATCTGCAGGTCTTTTAGCTGTATCCTCTCCCTGTCAATAAAAATCCTCCCTTCCTTTGTGCCGTAGTTTACAGCCACTTGGGATATACGGGACACAACGGCTTTTACAAAAATATCCCTGTTAAACTGGTCAAATCTGACGAAGCTCCCTCCCGCCTTCAGGGAGGTTGGATACAGCCTTATAAAAATATCTTTTTCTTGTGTAGTTTTTTCTAAGAACTGTGAGGCGTGAAAGGTTGGTATAAAACTTTTTACAGGGTAGTGTTTTTCCTCAAAAGGGTGGTAAAACTGTATTTCCTGTAGCTTCAGGTACCTTTCCTTTCCTATGTTGATTACACCGCTGAAGGACTGGCTTATAAACTCCCAGTAATTGGTCGTTTCTCCAAGGAGTGTTATCTCAAGGAACAGGCTGTCTCCCTCCTCTAATTTTTTCCGTGTATAAGGTGGTCT
>JAADEV010000029.1 GCA_013153295.1 Aquificota bacterium
TGTTCATCAGGTAAACCGGGACCATACTGTTTGGAAACATTTTCCCCACGGATAACCCTTATCTCTTTAATATTACCAACCTTACTTTTTAATGTTTCAAGGAATACCTGCCTTTCCTGAATTTTATCCAGTTCCATTAACATTGTTAGGGAGTTTTGGACAAGCTGGGCTATAGCTTTAGACTGGTCTTCTGCGTTGCTTAAACTTATAACCCTAAATGTGGTATATTCTAATACCTGTGTTATTACAAATAGTATAAGTAGTATAGATAAGACACGAAGGGCTAAACGGGTTTTTATAGATTTCATAAAACAGAAAACCCCAAACTAAACATAAGGATACTTAAGTTAATTTTAACATATCTGTTAAGGGGATTGGTTTTGAAAAAAAGGATTTTTATAGGTTGCTTTGTTAAAATCCCCAACTTCAGCAGGGTGTATAGGGAGATAAAAAGGGATTTTTCATCTGTTTCAGGTAGGTGGATACCTGAGGAGAATTTCCATATAACATTTAAGTTTTTAGGAGATGTGGAAAACCACAGGATACCTACAGTAGCCCAAGCGTTGTCCTCTGTTATAAACAGGGATATACAGGCTAACATACAGTTTAAAGGTTTAGGGGCTTTTCCAAACTTTCACAACCCAAAGGTTCTGTTTGTAAATGTCCTTGACAACAACGGCGTTTTGGAAGAGATTTTCAACAAGGTAAATGGGAAACTCTCCCTTTTAGGTTTCCAGACAGAAAATAGGGCTTTTAAACCCCATATAACACTAAAAAGGATAAAGGGATACAACAGGGAGCAGTTTATACAGGGAATAAGGAAGTATAAAGATACCACCTTCGGCGGGCAGGAGGTAGTTAAGGTTTCAATAATCCAAAGTATCCTAAAACCTGATGGGGCTGTTTATAAACAGCTTGATATATGACTATTTTCATTTTTAAAACAGATTATAAATGTTAATGGGTATTTATAAATGGGAAAAAGGAGGTTTCCAATATGGGCAAGTATGCAGTAAATAGAAGCACCACATACGGGAAAACCCAGATGGACTACGCCAGAGAAGGGATTATTACCCCAGAGATGGAGTATGTGGCTAAAAGGGAGATGTTGTCCCCAGAGCTGGTAAGGTCAGAGGTGGCAAGGGGTAGAATGGTAATACCAGCTAACATACACCACTATGCCCTTGAGCCTATGGGTATAGGTATTGCGGCAAAATGTAAGGTTAACGCAAACATAGGAAACTCCGCTGTAGTATCTGATGTGGAAGGGGAGTTGGAAAAGTTAAGGGTAGCTTTAAAGTATGGGGCTGATACAGTAATGGATTTATCCACAGGTGGAAATGTGGACGAGATAAGGGAGGCTATTATACAAAACTCTCCTGTTCCAGTGGGAACAGTGCCTATATATCAGGCTTTACAGGAAGTTAGGTCTGTGGAAAACCTTACAGAGCAGGACATTTTAGATATGATAGAACACCAAGCCCAGCAAGGTGTTGATTATATGACAATACACGCAGGGGTTTTAAGGGAGTTTCTCCCTATGGTAAACCACCGTCTTATGGGTATAGTTTCAAGGGGCGGTTCAATAATGGCTGAATGGATGACAATCCACGGGAAACAAAACCCACTTTACACAAACTTTGACAAGATATGTGAGATATTCAAAAAGTATGATGTTACATTTTCACTTGGAGATGGGCTGAGACCCGGTTGTATAAACGACGCCTCAGACGAAGCCCAGTTTGCGGAGCTAAAGGTATTAGGGGAGCTTACAAAAAAGGCTTGGGAACACGGCGTCCAAGTTATGATAGAAGGTCCCGGACATGTGCCAATGGACCAGATAGAGATGAATATAAAGAAAGAGATGGAGCTTTGCCACGAAGCCCCCTTCTATGTATTGGGACCCTTAGTTACAGATATTGCCCCGGGGTATGACCATATAGCATCTGCAATAGGAGCGGCTATGGCAGGTTGGTATGGGGCATCTATGCTGTGTTATGTTACACCGAAGGAACACCTTGGACTGCCTAACGCTGAAGATGTTAAACAGGGGTTAATCGCTTACAAAATAGCCGCCCACGCCGCAGACTTAGCCAGACACAGACCGGGGGCTAAAGAGTGGGACGACGCAATGTCCAGAGCCAGATACGAGTTTGACTGGGAAAAACAGTTTGAGCTTGCAATAGACCCTGAAACAGCAAGGAAATACCACGACGAAACATTACCACAGGAAGGGTTTAAATCTGCAAAGTTCTGTTCTATGTGCGGTCCTTCCTTCTGTGCTTACAAAATATCCCAGAATGTTCAGGAAGCTGTAAAAGGACAGTTTTTAGAAGAGTAATACACAGCAGGGGCTTTATGCCCCTTCCCTTTTCACCTTAGACAGGTATCAAAATGGACAGATACGAAAAAATTATAGAAAGTATAGAAGACCCTCTGGTAGTTGTTTCCAAAGACGGTGAAGTTTTTTATATGAACCAGCCGGGATACATACTAAAATCCCAAATAGGGGAAACAGAGTTTAAAAAGCTGATAACATACCCCTTTGAGCTTGAATTTATAAAAAAAGGAATGTCTGTAAAAGGTATCTTTAAAGAAACAGAAAACCACAAATTCCTTATAGATGCCTTTCCCTACGACAAAGACAGGATAACACTCCTTATAAGGGATATTACCAGATTTATGGAGTTGGAAGAGCTTTCAAAAAAAGAAGGTCTTATAATCACCCTATCCAGACTACTTTCAAATATATTCCACGACCTAAAGGGACCTGTTGGAGGTATAAAAGGGGCGGCACAGCTTTTAAAGGAGGATATAGCAGACAAGGAGCTTGTTGAGGACATACTTTATGAGGTAAAAAGGCTTGAAAGAATGATACAGGAAATAACAATGGTAGCAAAACCTATAAAGCTGTCCCCAAAGCTAATAAATATCCACAAAGTAATAGACAGGGCAATAAAAACATTGGAAAAACAGTTCCCAAAAGCCACAATAAACAGACTTTACGACCCAAGTTTACCTGAGCTTTATATAGACCCTGATATGATGGAAAGGGTTCTGGTAAACATTATTAGAAACGGAATAGAAGCAACGGAAGGCAAAGGCAGTATAACCATATCAACAGGAATATCTTGGGATAATGTTTACTCCCCACAGGGAAATAAAATCTTTATCAGAATAAAGGACAGTGGAAAAGGTGTCCCTGAGGATATGGTAGATAAACTGTTTATACCATTTATATCAACAAAAAAGGAGGGAATGGGTATAGGTCTGTCATCATCTTACCAGATTGTAAAAGAGCATAAAGGGATTTTAAGATATATAGGAGATGCCACATTTGAGATACTCCTTCCAGCTACCAGAGGTGTAAAAGATGAAAGCACTGGTATTTGACGACGAAAGAACAATAAGAAAGGTTATAGAAAAGGTTCTAAAGAAAGAAAACCTACAGGTAAAAAGCTACGAAACAGGAAAAGACGCAGTAGATATAATCAAAAAAGAAAACCCACAGATAGTATTCTTAGACATATCCCTACCTGACGCAGACGGTATGGAGATATTAAAGTCTGTAGTTTCCCTTGAAAACAGACCCTACATAATAATGATTTCAGGACACGACGAGTATAACTACCTTATAGAGGCAATGAAGTTAGGGGCTTTTGACTACATACCAAAACCCTTTGATATAGAAAAAATAAGGAAGGTTGTCCAAGAGATAAAAGAGATTATCTCAGCAAAAACGGTAGCTGATACCACAGATGTGGACATTATAGGCAAAAGCCCTGCTATGAAAGAGGTTTTTAAAATAGTAGGACGGGCAAGTGCCAGCAACCAACCTGTCCTAATAACAGGTGAAAGTGGAACAGGTAAGGAGGTAGTTGCAAAGCTGATACACAAATACAGCAACAGGGCAGATAAACCGTTCATAGCAATAAACTGCGCCGCTATACCATCAGGGCTTATAGAAAGTGAGCTTTTCGGCTATGAAAAAGGGGCGTTTACAGGGGCAGACAGGAGCAGACAGGGAAAATTCCAAGCGGCAGATGGGGGAACAATATTTTTAGATGAGATTAGTGAGCTACCTTTAGAGGCACAGGGAAAGCTACTTAGGGCTTTACAAGATATGGAGATAACCCCTGTAGGTTCAACAAAAAGTATAAAAGTTGATGTTAGGGTTATAGCCGCCACAAACAAAAACTTAGTAAAGCTGATAGCAGAGGAGAAATTTAGGGAAGACCTTTTCTACAGACTGTCTGTAATAGAGATAAATCTACCCCCACTTAGGGAAAGAAAGGAAGATATACCAGAACTGGTGGAGCTGTTTACAAAACAGGCGTTAAAGATACACGGATTACAGAAAGGGGGGTTTACACCTGAAGCTGTAGAGCTACTTAAACAGTATGACTTCCCCGGTAATATTAGGGAGCTTAGAAATTTAGTCCATAAGCTAATAGCAATATACAGGGAAAGACCTATAACCCCAGACCTGATAAAACTACAGATACAGCCACAGAAACAGATAATAATGGACTGGCAGGAAGGTCTAAGGGAAGAGGTGGCAAAGCTGTTTTCAAAAGGTAGTGAAAATATATATCCCCAGCTTATACAACAGGCAGAAAAGGTTGTAATACAAGAGGTTTTAAAATACACTAAAGGCAACATATCAGAAGCATCTAAATACTTAGGCATACACAGAAACACAGTCCACAAAAAGATAGAAGAACTGGAGATAGAAAGGAACAGTAAGGAGGTGTGATGGGAAGGTTAATCTTAATCCTAACTATAACAGTTTTTGGTTTTTTCAGTTGCACCACAAAACAGCCAGTCCAACAGTATCAGCAGAAGGAAACAAAAGATGCCCTATACTACTACAAAATAGGACTTTCCTACCTTAATTCTGGGGATAACTCACAGGCAATATACTACTTGAGGAAGGCTTACCAGATAGACCCTAACAACCCTGATATTTTAATAGCCCTTGGAATTGCATACACAAATGTTAAAGAGTATCAAAAGGCAAAACAGCTTTTACAAAAGGCTATACAGATAGACCCAAACAAAGGGGAGGCTTACACAAACTTAGGTATAATCCTTGCAAAGGAGAAAAGGTTTGAAGAAGCCCTTAAACACCTACAAAAGGCTGTTAAGATACCTTCCTACACAAAGAAACATATAGCCTACTACAATATAGCCCTTGTGTATATAGAACTTGGAAATGAACACCTTGCAGAGGAGTATCTTAAAAAAGCCCTTCTTTACAACAGTAACTTTTTACCTGCATACACAAAGTTAGGACAGCTTTACCTATCACAGGGTAGATACAAAGAGGCTTTAGCCGTTTTTCTTAAAGCGAAGGAAAGGGGGTTAACCAGCCCAGAGGTTTATATTGGGCTTGGTGAGGCGTATTACCACCTGAAGGAATACCAAAAAGCCCGTAGCTACCTACTGAAAGCCAGACAGATGGCTACAGGTAAAGAGCTACTACAGTTAAAAATAAAAAGGCTACTTACAAAGGTAGACCAAAAAATAAAAGAAGAAGCCCAGAGACGGCTTGCTGAACAGAAAAGGAAAGAGAAGGAATTGGAAAAAAGAAGGGAAATAGAAAAGATGATAGAGGAAAAACTTGCCACAATAGAGGTGTCAAGGGCACACAGATTAGAAAGGGCAGAAGAGGTTTTAGGGAAACTAAGGGAAGAGGGAAAAAAACAGGTAGAAAGGGTAAAATACACAAAGCCTAAAATCAGGTTTTATGTTCTACTTGGTAAATACTACAGTAAAAAGTCAGCCCTAAAGGTTGTAAACAAACTGAAAGAAAATGGTATTGAACCGAAACTTATAGTTAATTACATTAATGGTAGACCTGTTTACACTGTTATAGTAGGATATTTCAAAGGGTATAGGGAGGCTTCAAAGTTTTACAGGAAAAAAATAAAACCCCTTGGTATAAGGGGATTAGTAAAATTTACAAGGAAGTGAAAAGATGGGTAGAAAGGTGAAAAAAGAGGCAAAGGAAACAAGGGAAACAACCAAAAAAAGAACAACAAGAAAGGAAACTACAAAAGCAAAACAACAGGCACAGGAAAAACAGGAAAAAAAGGTAGATGTGTCCATTGTAATCCCCATTTACAACGAGGAAGAAAACCTACCTATACTGTATGAGAAACTAAAAGAGGTTCTGGACAAGCTGGGTAAGGAATACGAGATAATCTTCGTTAACGACGGTTCAACAGATAAGTCTTGGGAGATTATAAAAGAGTTTGCGGAAAAAGACCCAAGGGTTGTAGGGGTAAACTTCCGTAAAAACTTTGGACAGACCGCCGCAATGTCAGCAGGATTTGAGACTGCAAAGGGAGAAATTATAATTACAATGGACGGGGATTTACAAAACGACCCTGAGGATATACCCCAGCTACTTAAGGTGTTAGAGGAACAAGGATACGATATAGTTAGTGGCTGGCGTAAAGATAGGAAGGACGACTTTTTAAGCAGAACCTTACCATCAAAGATAGCAAACTGGCTTATATCCAAAGTGACAGGCGTCCATCTCCACGATTACGGCTGTTCCCTAAAAGCCTACCGCTCAGAGGTGGCAAAAAATTTAGATTTTTACGGTGAGATGCACAGGTTTTTACCTGCCCTTTCCAAATCCATAGGGGCAAAAATAACAGAGATTGTTGTGAAACACCACCCCCGTAGATTTGGAAAGTCTAAATACGGCATATCAAGGACTTTTAAGGTTTTACTTGACCTAATACTGGTGAAGTTTCTACTTGATTACAGAACGAAACCTTTAAGGATATTAGGCGGTTGGGGGGCGGTATTACTTGGAATCGGACTGGTTATCTTACTTTATCTGATAGGTTTAAAGCTGTTTACAGGGGCGGACATTGGAAACAGACCGCTGTTAATATTCGGTGTTCTGTTTGTTTTATCTGGGATACAGCTAATATCAACTGGAATAGTGGCAGAGTTAATCACCAGAACCTACTATGAGGCACAGGGTAAACGCCCTTACATAATAAAAGAGATAATAAGAGACCAAAACCTGAAGGTGGTCAACAGAGGGCTTGTTGGACAGGAAAAGGATAGTTAAGTATTTTGAGTTAGCTGTCTCTGTTGGTATCACCTTAGGTTTTATCTACCTTTTTTATGTGGTTATAGGCTTTGATAGGCTAATCTACTTTTTTAAAAAGGTAGACCCTGTTAATATCCTTTCAGCCCTAACCTTGTATATATCATCTTACATAACACGGGCTTTAAGGTGGCAGATAACCCTTTCTATAAAAGATTTTAAAAAACTGTTTAAAATAACTGCCTTTAACACCGTTTTTAATATATTCCTACCTTTTAGAACAGGGGAGTTGTCATTTTTCTATATGCTGAAAAAAGAGAATATTCCCTTTTCTGAAACCGCCGTAAGTTTTGTAGCAGTAAGGATTTTTGATGGGGTGTCCTTACTTACAGTATCCATATTTGCCTTCCTGTGGCTTAAAGGTTTACTACCCCTTGGTATACTGGTGGTTTTAGTAGCCCCTGGAGGTATTTTTATACTAAGGGCTTTAGCAAGGTTTATAAAACACAGCAAAATACAGGAATTTTCCACAGAGACCTTAACAGTTAAAAATGTTTTAGCCTTGTATATCTTGTCTATCTTAACATTTTTCCTAAAGTTTACCGCCTTTTCTATAGTTCTGCCACCGGAGGTTGGACTTTCCTTTAAGCAAACCTTTTTTGCATCTTCCATAGGAGATTTAACAACTATACTACCGATACACGGTATTGCAGGTATAGGCACATACGAAATGGGCTTTGCAGGTGTTCTTATCTTTTTAGGTGTGGATAAAGAAACTGCATTACTGTCTTCAGTTTTTGTCCATATATTTATGCTGTTAGGGGCTGTTATAACTGCAGGAATTTCTTTACTGTTTTTCAGAAGATAAAAAAAGGAAGGGAAGCTAAGAGGTAGCTTCCCCACACTGATGGCTCCAGCAGGGCATCGTTAGTAAATACTAACTAACACTAATTAATATAATAAAACAACTCCAGAAAATCAAGTGGATTTCCTTCTACTTTACTGTTAATGTATAATATTTTTTTTACAATTTAGCTTAAAGTTTACCAAGTTTAGTTAAGGAGGTTTGATAAAGATGGCGGCACCTAAGAGGAAGAAGTCAAAATCAAGAACTGCAATGAGGAAAGCACACTGGTTAA
>JAADEV010000031.1 GCA_013153295.1 Aquificota bacterium
ATCCCCTATTTTTAAGACTATCTTCCCAGAGTTAACTACTGCTTCCATTATCTAAGCCCAGCTTATAAAGTATAAAAATTATAGCAGAACAACATTGTTAGCTACTGACACAGTATCCTGATAGAATATGAAGTATAAACAGTTTTAAAGGGGTTGTTAGATTTGGAGTATAACCTTGCCCACGCACTTTTAGGTAGGTTTGGGGTTTTAATACCTTTACTTGGTCTTTTTTTTGAACTTGGGGCATTGATTTCACAAAAAAAGTTAGTATCTAAAATCTCCGCTGGAATTGTAATACTCGGTGGGATTGTGGTTCTACTAGCGGGAATAACAGGGATACAGGAATACTTTTATCTAAAAGGAACCTACGGAGATATAGAGGAGCTTAAGATACACTTTATAGCAGGGTTAATACTTATGTTTCTGTTTGCCCTTATTATCCTTTTAAGGGTTTTTATCCTTTTCCGTCCAACTGAAAGGTTAATCGTCCTTTACTTTGTTATTTATGTGGTTTCTGTGATGGCTAACCTGTTTAGTAATGAGGTTGTGGTTCACCTTTTAAGGGGGGATACAGGTTGAGGGTTCTACCAGACAGATTTTGGCAGAAGGTTCACCTTTGGAAGGACACCCCTAAATGGGAATGGGAAGACTGGCGTTGGCAGATAAGAAACAGAATAAAAAACCTTAACAGCCTATCCTCTGTGTTAGGTGTAGACCTATCCCACCTTAAAGATGTGGAAAGTGTATTCCGTGTAGGAACAACCCCCTACTACCTTTCCCTTGTTAGAGACTTTAAAAACCTTAACGACCCGATACTTATGCAGATACTACCGTCTAATAAGGAGATAGACCCTGTTATACAGGAAGGGGGAGAGTTAGACCCATTTAACGAGGAGATACTAAGCCCTGTGGAAGGTCTTACCCACAGATACCCAGATAGGGTTTTAATCAGGTCTACTTCATTCTGTTCAGTTTACTGTAGACACTGTATGAGGAAAAGGATTTTCCTTGAAGATGAAAGGGGAAGAAGCTACTTAGACTTTGAGAAAATGTTTAGCTACATACAGGAAAACAAACAGATAAAAGAAGTTATCCTTTCCGGTGGAGACCCTTTAACATTACCTAACAAAAAACTGGATTTTATACTTAGCAGATTACAAAGGATAGACCATATCCATACTGTAAGGATAGGTAGTAGGGAGTTGGTTGTAAACCCTTACCGCTTTATGGACGAGGGACTTTTGGAGATTTTAGAAAGAAACGATAAGGTATGGCTTATAACCCATTTTAACCACCCAGATGAGATTACAGATGTGGTAAAAAAAGCTGTTAAAAATATCCTTTCCACAGGTGTGCCAGTTCTAAACCAAACAGTCCTACTGAAAGGTATAAACGATAATGTGGAAACAATAGAAAAACTTTTAAGGGGATTACTTCAGGTGAAGATAAAGCCTTATTACCTGTTTTACTGCGACCCTACAAAAGGTGTTCTACACTTTAGAACAGATATAAAAAAAGGTGTTGAAATACTGGAAAAGCTAAGGGGCAGACTATCAGGTATAGGTATACCTACCTACGCTGTAGACCTACCCGGTGGACTTGGGAAGGTTCCCCTCCAACCGGAGTATATTGTAGAAGAAACAGACAGGTTTATAACCTTTAGAAACTTTGAAGGTAAGATTGTGAAAATACAAAACTAATCTTAACAAAATCTTAACAAAATCTTAATACTGTTTTTAAACTGTTTGTCTACAATTTTATGGGGAGAAAAAATACAGGAGGTAGTAATGAAAAAAGTTTTACCTGCACTGCTGATAGCCACATCTGTTTACGCACAGGATATAAAAGACCCTTTACTAAAAAAGCTGTATGAAAAAGGGATACTTACAGAGGAAGAAGTAGCCCAGCTTGAAAAGGAAAGGAAGGAAACACCTATTTTCTCAGTATCAGACAAGATAAAGTTTGGTGGGAAGGCTTACATAGGATACACATACACAGATATAAAGGACGGAACAGACGAAGGGGGCTTTGAGATAAGAAGGGGATACTTTATAACAAAGTATTACTTTAACCAGAAGGATTACCTTAGATTTACATTTGATATTACTTGGCAGTATCACAAGGAAAATATAGATGAAGGTAAAGAGTTAGACATAAAGGTAAAACACCTATACCTGAACAAGGACATATCACAATACATTCCAAACACACAGTTTGAGTTAGGGATAGTCCACACCCCTTGGCTTGATTATGAGGAACATTCCGGCTGGTGGTTCAGGTCTGTGGTAAAGACATTTTATGAGTGGGAAGACGGGGCACACCTGCTACCTTCTGCAGATGCGGGGATTGATTTTAAAACGAAGTTTGACAGATTTTCCGCTGAGTATGGGGTGTTTGATGGTGAAGGATACGACCACCTCGGCAGGAAGGACAAAGGGGACAGTGGAAATAAACCGATGGTTGAAGGCAGGGCTACACTACACCTACTTGGCGGAGGAATGAAAAAGCCAAACCCAATAAAAGACCAGTATTTAAATATCTCAGCCCACAGTTTAACAAGCTACAACCACAGAGGTTCTGATGATAACCTTGTTGTTTACCAGCTACACGGTGTTTACAACCAGCCCCTATTCCTTGTGGCAGGACAGTATATAAAGTCAGACTGGTATACAGGTTCGGAAAATACAGGGGAGGGATACTCTGTAAACTTTGAGGTTAGACCTTTGTTTGAACATAAACTTTCTATCTTCGGTAGGTATGATAACTGGAATAGTGAAGGTAAAACCTACGACAGGGAAGGATACATTTATGGAGTTGCATACAGAATGTCAAAACATTTAATATGGATAGTGAACGGTATAACCGTTGATTATAAACAGGGAGAGGATTACTCCAAGTATATGATAACCGCAGAGGTTCACTACTAAAAGCTAAAGGAGGGAACAGTATGAAAAAGCTAATATTAGGGATTTTAGCTGGGGGTGTAATTGGCACAGCTGTAGCAGATGAGCTTATAAACGGAGCAGGGGCAACATTCCCATATCCGGTTTACAGAGCTTGGGCTTATATGTATTACAAAGAAACAGGTATAAAGGTAAACTACCAGTCTATCGGTTCAGGTGGGGGAATAAGACAGATAAAAAACAGGACTGTAGATTTTGGGGCTTCAGACGCACCTTTACCACCTGAGAAACTTGATGAATACAAACTTTACCAGTTTCCAGCTATAATCGGCGGTGTTGTTCCTGTTGTAAATATACCCGGTATAAAGGAAGGACAGCTTAAGTTAGACGGGTATACACTATGCCATATATACCTTGGGGATATAAAATACTGGGATAACCAAAAGCTAAAAAGCCTTAACCCTAACATTAACCTACCACACAAAGAGATTAGGGTTGTCCACAGGGCTGACGCATCGGGGACAACAGCCATATTTACCACATACCTTTCACAGGTATGCCCAGAGTGGAAAGAAAAGGTAGGGGCAGGTAAAGCTGTAAGCTGGCCTGTAGGTATAGGTGGTAAAGGAAACGAAGGTGTAGCAAACTACGTTAAAAGGTTAAAGTTCTCCATAGGTTATGTGGAGTTTGCCTATGCCAAACAGAACAGGCTAAAGTATACCCTCCTTAAAAACAAGGCAGGTAATTTTGTAAAACCTTCTATAGAAACATTTAAATCTGCAGGGGCTACAGCTGAGTTTGACCCTGAGAAACATTTCTACCTGTGGATGGTAAATGCACCGGGTAAAAATGCTTGGCCAATAGCAGGGGCGTCCTTCATACTTGAAGCAAGGGAGAAGAAAGAGGTAAACAAAAAGGTTAACAGGTTCTTTAAATGGGCTTTTGAGAAAGGGGACGAGATAGCCATAAGACTTGATTATGTTCCATTACCACAGGAGTTAAAACAGAAGATATACAAATACTGGGAAAAGCACGGTATAGCACCTTAGTGTTATAATTTGGATAACCACAAAAGTGGGTTGAATGATGAAAAAGTTTCTTAAACTACCTTTTGCCGATATTGTTTTTGCCCTAATATCCTTCTCCGCCGCTATTACCATTCTTACACTTGTTGTTGCCACTGTTGTTGTCCTTTTTAAAGAGGCATCACTGGCTATAGATAAGTTTGGTTTTTTAAAGTTTATATTCACCGTTGAGTGGAACCCTGTTAAGGAGATTTTCGGGGCGGCGGCAAGTTTATACGGAACACTGATAACTACATTTTTAGCACTACTAATCGCAGTTCCAGTATCTATAGGTATTGCCATATTCCTTACAGAGGTAGCCCCACCGTTTTTAAGGACACCTATCGGTATAGCAATAGAGATGCTTGCGGCTATACCAAGTATTATCTACGGTATGTGGGGGCTTTTTACCCTTGCACCTATAATGGCGGACTACATAGAGCCTACACTTCAAAAGTGGTTTGGGGATTGGCCTATTGTAGGTAAACTTTTTGAAGGGACGCCTATGGGCATAGACCTACTAACTGCCAGTGTAATCCTAAGTATAATGATTACACCTTTTATTGCCAGTATATCAAGGGACGCCTTTAAACTTACCCCGGATATTGTAAAGGAGTCTGCTTATGCCCTTGGGGCTACAAAGTGGGAGGTTATTAAAGATGTTGTCCTCCCTTACTCAAAGTTAGGGGTATACGGTGGTATTGTCCTTGCCCTTGGTAGGGCTTTAGGTGAGACAATGGCGGTAGCTTTTGTCCTTGGTAATAAACACCAGATAACATTCTCCCTACTTGATGCGGCGGCTACCATAACCGTTACCTTGGCAAATGAGTTTACAGAAGCGGATACAGACCTATACCTTTCTTCACTGTTTTATCTGGCTTTAATACTGTTTTTACTTAGCTTTTCAATACTTGCAGTAGCTAAGTTTTTCCTTCTAAGGGCTGAAAAACATTTCCAAAGGTAGAAAATGATGGATTTAGCTAAAAGGAGAAAGATAAAAGGGAGTATAGCTTTAGGGCTGTCCACCTTGGCGGCTGTATCAGGTCTGTTTTGGTTAACATTTATAATCTTTGATGTTCTCAGGCACGGTTTACCTGCACTTAATCTGGAGCTGTTTTTAGAAGACCCTGCCCCTCCCGGAATACCCGGTGGCGGTTTAAGGAATGCCTTTGTTGGACAGCTTTTAATAACAGGTGTGGCAACGCTGATAGGTGTTCCCCTTGGGGTTTTAGGTGGCACATTTATAGCTGAGTATGCAAGGGGAACAAAACTGGCAAAGGTTATAAGTATCCTTTCAGACATTATGGTAAGCGTCCCATCTATAGTTGTGGGAACATTTATATACGCCATTATGGTTAAGCCTGTTGGACACTTTAGCGGTTGGGCTGGGGCTATGGCACTGGCTTTTATAATGATACCTGTCGTTTTACGGACAACTGAGGATATGCTTAAGCTGGTTCCGTGGACACTTAGGGAGGCGGCTTTTGCCCTTGGGGCATCTTACTTTAGGGTAATAAAGGATATTACATACAGGGCGGCGGCTACAGGTATACTTACAGGTGTTATACTTGCCATTGCAAGGGTAGCCGGTGAAACTGCACCACTACTGTTTACATCTTTTAACAACTCATACTTTACACTGGATATGAGTGAGCCGATGGCTTCCCTAACTGTAACAATCTTTAACTACGCTATGGGTCCCTACGAAGACTGGCACGAAAAGGCTTGGGCGGCGGCGTTTGTTATCACAGTAGGTATACTGTTTATCACCCTTTTAACCCGTTCCATTATACACTGGAGGTATAAGGATTAATGGAGGAAAAAACAAAGATACAGGTAAAGGATTTCTCCTTTTACTACGCAGGTTCAGATAAACCGGCTTTAAAAAATATAAATATGCCTATATATGAGAACAAAGTGACAGCCCTTATTGGACCCTCCGGCTGTGGGAAAACAACCCTCCTCCGTTCCTTTAACAGAATGCACGACCTATATCCGGGAAACAGATACGAAGGGGAGATACTACTTGACGGTAAAAACATACTTACAGATGATATAGACCTGATAGACCTCCGTTCAAGGGTAGGTATGGTTTTCCAAAAGCCTACACCATTTCCAATGTCCATATTTGATAATGTTGCCTACGGCTTAAGACTAAGGGGAATAAAAAACAAGTCTGAGCTGGAAGGTAGGGTAGAAAAGGCTTTAAAACAAGCCGCCCTTTGGGACGAAGTAAAGGACAGGCTTAAAGACAGTGCATCTGGACTGTCAGGGGGACAACAGCAGAGGCTTGTTATCGCAAGGGCTTTGGCAGTTGAGCCTGAGGTATTACTTTTTGACGAGCCAACATCTGCATTAGACCCTATATCTACCAGTAAAATAGAGGAGTTAGTTGTAAGTTTAAGGGACAGTATCACCATAATAATAGTTACCCACAATATGCAACAGGCGGCAAGGGTTTCAGACTACACAGCCTTTATGTATTTAGGTGAGCTTGTTGAATTTGACAAAACAGATATTATATTTACTTCACCAAAGAAAAAATTAACAGAAGACTATGTAAGCGGCAGGTTTGGATAAACTATCAGGAGGTATTAAAGTGGCACTACTTTTAAAACCAAGGCTTGAGGAAATAAGGGACAGACTTATAAAAATGGCAGAGTTAGCCGACCTTATGATAGAAAACGCAGTTAAATCAATAATAGAACACAACCCAGAGTATCTAAAGGTGGTAGACGAGCTTGAGCCGAAAGTAGACCAGATGGAGATAGAAAATGAAACATTAATAATAACAACCATCGCCAGATTTCAACCGGAAGCAAAATACCTCCGTATACTGGTGATGGATTTGTTTGTAAACAGGGATTTGGAAAGGATAGCAGACCACGCAGAAAACATAAAGGAGCAGGCTGAAAGGATACTTACAAAACCGAAACTAAAGGAGTATGTAGACCTCCCTGTTATGACAGAGATAGTAATAGGAATGGTAAAAGATGCGGTAAAGGCACTGGAAACCCTTGATACAGAGCTTGCCAGAGAGGTTATAAAAAGGGACGATAAAGTAGACGCCCTCCACGAGCAGATAATAAGGGAGCTTTACACATATATGGTTGAAGACCCAGAAAACATAAAGGTGGGAATAAGGCTTATAACAGTTTCCTCAAACCTTGAAAGGGTGGCAGATATAGCAACCAACCTTGCAGAGGAAGTTATATATATGAAAGAGGGCAAAATGCTTAGACACCAGAACTTGGGGGATTAATGGAAGAAGCCCTAAAGAACACCCTTATAGATTTTTTAGACTACCTGAAAGAGGGGCTTATTGTTATAGGGGAAGATAAAGAGATACAGTATATCAACAGGTATGCCAGACAGCTGTTAAACCTACAGGGGGACAGTAAAGAGGTTTCAGCAAAGATAAAAGAGAACAACTACCTATATTCCCTTATAAACGCAGATATAAAAAAAGAGCTAAAAGAAGAGATAGTTATAAATGATGAGATATTTTTAGCAAGGGTCTTTAATATAAACGGAAAAAAAGTTATACACTTTCAGGATATAACCCCCTTTGAGCTGTATAAACAGGCAAAAAAGGATTTTGTTTCCAATGTTTCCCACGAACTAAAAACCCCTATCACAGTTTTAAAAGGTGTGGTAGAGACCCTTGAACAGGAAGAAGACCCACAGGTTATAAAAACATTCCTAAAAAAGGCAAAGAAGCGTATTAACCAGATGGACAGCCTTATAGACGACCTACTTATACTTGCCAAGTTGGAAGCTAAAGAGGAAAAAATACAGAAAAAGACTGTAAAGTTAAGAAACCTTGTAAAACAGGTATTTGAAGACCTGCAACATATAGCCAGAGAAAAGGGAGTATCCTTAAAAAACAGCATACCAGCTAACTTTGTAATACAGGTTGATGAGAAAAAATTTGTAATACTACTTAAGAACCTGATAGAAAACGCCATAAAGTATAACAGACCAGATGGTAAGGTTGAGGTGGTAGCAGAGTTAAAGGGAAACAATGCAGTTATATCTGTTATTGATACAGGTATAGGAATACCAAAGGAAGCCCAACCGCTGATATTTGAAAGGTTTTACAGGGTAGATAAATCAAGGAGTAGAAGCGTAGGGGGAACAGGTTTAGGTCTTTCTATAGTGAAACATATAACAGAAGCACACAACGGCAAGGTTGAGGTTGAAAGCACACTGGGAAAAGGGTCTGTATTTAGAATAACAATCCC
>JAADEV010000116.1 GCA_013153295.1 Aquificota bacterium
AAATGACTATGGAAGGTTTTAACCAGATAATAGACCAACTTCAAAAAGTAGCCCAGCAAATATCAGAAATATCTGTTGATATAGAAAAGGAAAATGAAAATATTCACCAAATTAAACAGTCTATACTTGAAATTTCTGAAAAGATAAAGACAATCTCAGAAAACACACTCCTTGTTAACCAGCTTGGACACAAGGTTCAAGAGGATATTATAAACGGGGAAGAGAACATAAAACAGATGCAGGAGTTTATAAAGAAACTTACGGAAGCAGGGGAAAAGATTAGACAGGCTATAGACAGTATAATAGATATTGCCAACCAAACAAATATGCTTGCCTTAAATGCGGCAATAGAGGCGGCAAGGGCGGGTGAGGCAGGTAAAGGCTTTGTTGTTGTAGCAGACGAGGTTAGGAACTTAGCAGAAACAACCTCTAACTTTGCAAAGAATATACAAGAGATGGTAGCTGAGATATTCAGAAGTATCAAAAAAGCCTCCTCTGCTATGGACAAAACAAGTGAAGGATACAAACAGATGGCAGAAAGCTACAAAAAGATGGCAGAACTTATAGACCAGATAGCCCAGAATATAAATACCCAAAATGAACATATTCAAAAGATGAGTGAAAATATCCAAAGGGTATCTGAGGTTTCAGAAAGGACAACTGCTAAAAACAAAAACATAACACAGGAAATAAAAAAGCTGTCTCAGGTAGCTGAAGAGGTCAGGGAAGAGGTTAACAGGTTTAAGTTAGAGTAGACAACAGCTTTTTAAGTTTTTTTACTGCAGAGGCTTTTATCTGGGAGACACGGGATACAGATATACCTAACTCGCTGGCGATACTTTTTAAATCCTTTTCCTCAAAATACATCATTTGTAAAACCTTCTTTTCCTTTTCAGATAAGCTGTTTATAGCCTGTAAAAGTTTTTCTTTCTGGTCTTCCTTTATAACCTCTTCCTCAGGGGTTTCCCGTTGGGAAACAAGGGTATCTATAATCTTTAGACTTTCGTCTGAGGATAGGGCTTTTTCTATAGAGACCATAACAGCTGTGTTAGACAGTGGAACTGGCTTCCCTTCCTCTGCTGGCTTTTCCTTTTTTATCTTATCCCTAACAGTCCTTGGAACTATATCCAAACTCCTAAGGTAGTCTAAAATTTCACCTCTTATCTTTATGTAAGCGTAGGTTGAGAACTTTGCTTTATCCTTGTCATACCTGTCTATAGCTTTCATCAAACCGATAACGCCTACATTCACAAGGTCATCAAACTCTATATCCCCCTTTGGAAGGCGGTAGTATATCTTACTGGCTACCTTTTTAACCAGAGACAGATTTTCTAAAACTATCTTCTCTTTTTCTTTTTTATCTTTCATTACAACGGATTAAAGACGACCTCAAGGGGGCTTGCTTTTCCTGTTAGTTTACCATAGGATAAAGGAAAAATGAATTAAGGCAGTGGCAGTTATGGAAAATATAAATAAAGAGTTATCAAATATCTTTAAAAGAATGGGCTTAATATACGAGTTTTTAGACGACCGTTTCCGTGCAAAGGCGTATGAGAGGGCTTCCCGTGTTATAGATGACCTTCCTGAGGATATTAGAAACTATATGGAAAGGGGGGAGAAGGTAAAGGGAATAGGTAGCGGTATAGCATCAAAAATAGAGGAATACATAAAAACAGGGAAGATACAGAAGTATGAAGAGTTAAAAAATAAAGTCCCTGAGGATTTTATAGAGCTGTTAGATATGCCCGGTTTTGGGGCAAAAACATTAAAAAAGATACACGACAGCCTTGGTATATCAACAAAGGAAGAGCTTATAAAGGCATTGGAAGGAGGCTTAGTAGAAAAGTTAGAGGGCTTTGGGGCGAAAAAGGTTCAAAATATGCTTAAAGGTCTCCAGATGTATGAAATATCAAAAAGAAGGATACTGCTGTGGGAGGCACTTCAAATATCAGACTACCTTATAAATAAGCTAAAGGAAAACCTACCTCAGATACACAAAATAGAGGTTGCAGGAAGCACAAGAAGAAGGAAGGAAACAATAGGGGATTTAGACCTACTACTTACCTGTGATGAAAAAGACCGTGAAAAGGTTATGGATTTTTTCGCCTCCCTTGGGGAGGTTTCACAGGTATTGGTAAAAGGGCTAAAGAAAACCTCAGTTATTATGAAGTTTAATGGAAAAGAGAGGCAGGTTGATTTAAGGATTTTTGACGATGACCAGTGGGGGGCGGCATTACAGTATTTTACAGGTTCAAAGGAACACAACATTAGAATAAGGGAGATTGCAAGGGAAAAGGGGCTTAAGGTTAACGAGTATGGCGTATTCAGAATAGACACAGGGGAAAAGGTGGCAGGGGAAACTGAAGAGGGTGTATACAACACACTGGGTATGGATTGGATACCACCTGAGCTTAGGGAGGATAGGGGAGAGATAGAGGCGGCATTAAACCACAATCTACCAGAGCTTGTTAACCTGTCTGATATTAAAGGGGATTTACACGTCCACTCTATATGGTCAGACGGAACAGTCCCTATAGAAGGGATTGCCGAGTATATAAAGAACACTTACAAATACCAGTATATAGTTATAACAGACCACTCAAAAAGCCAAAGGGTGGCAAACGGTCTTGATGAGGAAAGGCTACTGCAACAGATAGAAGAGATAAACACACTTAATAAGATGCTTGGGTTAGATTTTGTTAAAAAAGGTGTAGAGGTTGATATTTTACTTGACGGTTCACTGGATTTATCAGATGAAATCCTATCCCAGCTTGACTGGGTGGTAGCTTCTGTCCACAGCCATTTCTCAAGGGACAACACAGACAGGATACTAAAGGCTATGGAGAACCCGTTTGTTAATGTAATAGGACACCCTACAGGCAGACTTATAGGACTTAGGGAGGGCTACCCTGTGGATATGGAAGCGGTGGTAAAGAAAGCTAAAGAGACAGGAACAGCCCTTGAGATAAACGCCCAACCCCGTAGAATGGATATTAACGAAAACTGGGTAAGGTTAGCTGTGGAAGAAGGTGTAAAAATGGTAATATCAACAGATGCCCATAACCTAAAAAACTTTGAGTTTATGAGGTTAGGGGTTTATATAGCAAGGCGTGGCTGGGCTACAAAGGAGGACATACTTAACACAGGTAGCTGGGAAAGGATAAAGGGGTTTGTAAACCAGAAAAGGAAAAAATTCGGCGTTAAAGCTACAGTATAAAAGGAGAGGAGTATATGATTAGGTGGATAACAGACTACTTAGGGGGAAGTAGGGCACCTGAACCTTGGGAGTTGGAAAACTGGAAAAAAGAAGGGGTTGATGTAGTTATAAACCTGTTAAAAGGGGAGTATGGGGATTTTATAGCAGATAAACAGAGGGAGATGGGTTTTGAGGTTATTAGAATACCCTTTGATATGCACCAGATAATCCCTGAGGAGGATTTTTTAGCAGTTTACGACTATATTGATGGGATAAAGGAGAGTAAAAAGGCGGTAGTCCACTGTAAGTATGGACAGGCAAGAAGTGGCACTTTTTTAGCTGGATACTTGATACACAAGGGAATTCCTTACGAAAAGGCTATAGATACAGTATTGGCTAAAGGCTTTGAACCCCAAACCTTCCACCAAATCCATTTTTTACAAAAATTGGCTAAAGAAAAGGGGCTATGGACTACCAAAAGGTAAAGAAAATAAAAATTTACGCCACAAAAGGTGATACTAATGTTTCCCCTACAGAGTTAGGTAAACTTGCAAAGGGGGAGGTTAATACCTCTTTTAGAAATTTTTTAACAGCTTTAAAACATATAAATGAGAGGCATTACACAGAGGCTATAAAGTGGCTACAACTTTCGGACTGTAAGGAAGCCCCTTTTATAATAGGACTACTTGCTTTAAAAACAGCAGATACATTCCTATTTGAGGAGTATAAGGGAGAGGTATTCTCCAAAGACTGTTTAAAAAAAGCTGGTTTAGATTTGGTAATACAGGATAGGGACAGGAAAATAGTTATAAAAGAGGAAGGGGCTTTAAAGCCCCTTGATGTTATTTATCTTCTGGAACTTTGAAAAGTTCTTCGTAATCTACACCCTCTTCCTCAGCTAACTTTTTGGACATCTCCTCAAGGTGTAGTAAAAGTTTCCATTTCTCGTCTACTTCCTTCTGTATCCTTTCAAGTATCTCTGGATACTTAAGGACGTGCTTCCACCTTGGTTGCGCGGCTATATACTCCTCTATTGGTTTAGGCTTTTTAGGTTTAATATTTATC
The DNA here is from genome assembly GCA_013153295.1 of Aquificota bacterium. Taxonomy (GTDB): domain Bacteria; phylum Aquificota; class Aquificia; order Aquificales; family Hydrogenothermaceae; genus Persephonella_A. The sequence goes on from JAADEV010000116.1 coordinate 4,262, forward strand.
TTCCAGTATTTTCCATCTATAACCTCGTATACTGGCCAGTATCTTGTCTCAACGGCTAATTTTGCCAGTCTCATTGTGTCTTCCGGTGAAAATCTCCAAGAGAGTGTACAAGGTTCAAGGACATTTATAAACTTAAACCCTTTCATTGATATGGCTTTCTTTGTCTTCCTTGTAAGGTCTCTAAAGATATGTGGGGAAGCCTGTGCCACATACGGTATACCGTGGGAAGCCATTATCATTGTAAGGTCTTTCCTTGGTTCCTGCTTTCCTACCTTTACCTTTCCTACAGGTGTTGTTTTTGTGTATGCCCCGATAGGTGTAGCAGAGGATTTTTGATAACCTGTGTTCTGGTATCCTTCGTTGTTGTAGCAAACATAAAGTATATCGTGTCCCCTTTCTGCTGTCGCAGATAAAGCCTGAAATCCAATATCGTATGTTCCACCGTCTCCACCGAAGGCTACAAAGTGTATCCTTTTATCCTCTGGTATAACCCCTTTCTTCTTTAGAACTTTGTATGCAGTTTCAACCCCTGACATAACTGTAGCTGTAGACTGGAAGTTAACGTGTATCCACGGCACATTCCACGCTGTAACAGGGTAAACACCTGTTGTAACCTCAAGGCAACCTGTGGCGTTGGAAACTATAACAGGTTCGTTTATAGCAAGTAGTATCTCATTTACAATAGGTGGTATTCCACACCCGATACACATTCTATGCCCGGGGGCAAGGGGCATATCTCCACCGAAGGTTTCTCTATGTGATGCCAGTTCTGAAAGTAATGCTATAGGTCTTTTTTTCGCCATCTTTACTCCCTCACTTGTAAGTATTCAACAAAGTTTTGTCTGGTTTCTTCACCTTTTACAAGGCGTTCAACCCTTTCAAAAGCCTTCATAAACTCCTCTTCGTGGACTTCCCTACCGCCGAGACCGTAAATAAAGTTGTGTAGCAGTGGTCTGTTCTGGGAAGCCATTACCGAGGTGGAAATATCCTTAAATAAAGGTCCACCTATACCATCAAAGGAGTCAGCCCTGTCTAAAACTGCAACCCCTTTAGCCTTAGATAACGCCTTCGCAACCTGTTCCACAGGGAAAGGTCTGTATAGCCTTATTTTTATAGCACCTACCTTTTTACCCTGTTCCCTTAATCTATCAACTGCGTCTTTAAGTGTTCCAAAGGAGGAACCCATAGAGATACCGATATACTCTGCGTCTTCTGTTTTGTATTCCTCTATAAAGTCATACTTTTTACCTGATATTTGGGCAAACTCATCAAAAACCTCTTTAACTATATCGTAAACCTTTAGGAAATCCACGTGTTGTTGGTATTTACACTCTGTATAGTAATCCGGTTGGGCTGTAGCCCCGTATGTGACCGGCTTATCCACATCAAGTAGTGGGTAAGGTATTCTGTGTATATCAGATGGTCCAACAAAGTTTCTAACAGTTTCATCATCAAGTATCTCAACATCTTCTATAGAGTGGGATACTATATAACCGTCGTAGTTTACTATAATAGGGAACATTGCCTTTTCGGAGATTTTTACAGCCATAATAATGTTATGGTAGGCTTCTTGGGCGTTTTCAGAGAATATTGAAATCCAGCTTGTATCCCTTGTTAACATAGAATCTGCGTGATCACAGTGGATAGATAAAGGTGCAGATAAAGCCCTGTTAACATCAAGTAGAACGATAGGAACCCTCATTCCTGAGGCAACATACATATTTTCCACCATATAGGCTATACCCGGTCCTGCTGAGGCTGTGATTGTCCTTGCCCCTGCGGCGGCGGCACCTATACAGGTAGCTAACGCTGAGTGTTCCCCGTCAACTGCTATCATCTCAGTATCAACTTCACCGTTTGCCACATACTCAGCAAAGAAACCCATTAACTCTGTTTGTGGGGATATAGGATAAACAGCCGCCACATCAAAGTTTATCTGTCTCATAGCCTCTGCGGCGGCTTGATTACCTGTTAAAGCTATCACCTTTGTTTGTGCCATATTTTAGCCCTCCGTATTATTGACCTAATTCTCTTTCAAGTTCTTTCAGTTTAATATCCATTTCAGGCACCATCTCAAGTGCGTCGTATGGACACTCAACTGCACATATCCCACACCCTTTACAGTAGTCAAAGTCTGTCTCAAACCTTTCCTGTGGTGTAACAGGTATACTGTCGTCTGGACAGAATATCCAACATATTAAACAATGGGTGCATTTATCTGTATTTAAAACAGGTCTTAACATTCTCCAAGAACCGGTGTGGTTTATCTTACTTGAACCGGGTTCTGGAACAATAGAACCTATAGGGATTTCGTGCCAGGCTTTAAGTTTGTATGCCATTACTTAAACCTCCAGTTTTTTGTGTTATGCTAACAACTATGTAATGCTGTTTTTATGAGATACAGCACATTAGTCAGCCTTGTAAACCTCGTTGTATCCCCTTTCAAGGGCTTTTAGGTTTTGGGGTAGTAAAGCCCTTAGTTTTGATGACGCTTCAAACGCCTCTGTAATTTCCTGCTTCATAGCATCTAAATCAACTAAACCTGTAGCTTTAACAACCGCCCCAAGAACAGCTGTGTTAGGAATGTTTCTCCCAAACTCCTCAAGGGCTATCTTAGAAGCGTCAACTATCCACAGTTCGTTGCTTGGTATATCAAGTATCTTTCTAACCTTATCAGCAGGGAAGTTTGTGTTTATGATAAACACAGTGTTTTCATCTGTCCCTGCCTTTATCTGGTCTTTTATTGTAAACATCAGTGAAGGGTCTGTTATGATAACTATCTCAGGGTTGTCAACAGGCGCCCTTGTATTTATGTAGTTATCGCTGATACGGGTGGAAACCTTAACAGGGGTTCCAGACCTTTCCAGCCCAAACTCTGGCATTGCTTGTCCGTGTTTTCCCCTTATAATGGCGGCTGAGGCTAACATCTTCGCCGCTGTAACAGTTCCTTGACCCCCTCTTCCGTGCCAGCGTATCTCTCTCATCTGCTTGTCAGTAGCGGTTGCCATTACAAAAACCTCCTTTTTTTATAACAGTGTTATATAAAATAATAACATAAGGGTAAAAATAAAACAAAAACCAACGGTTGTTTGGACTTATGTGGTGAGGTTGTATGGAGTTTTTAGTTAATCCTAATGTAGAAAGGTATATTAACAGTCTTTTAAAAGTTGACAATGTTGTTGAGGAGATGGAAGAGTATGCAAAGGGTAGAGGCTTCCCTATAATCGGCAGACAAGGTGGATATTTGCTATATCTAATAACAAAGATAAAAAAGCCAAAGTTGGTTGTTGAGTTAGGTTCAGGTTTTGGATACTCTGGCTACTGGTTTGCAAAGGGTATCACAGATGGCAAGGTTGTAATGATAGATTACCTACAGGAGAACCTTGACAGGGCAAGGGAGTTTTTAGGTAAAGCTAAACTACTTGATAAGGTGGAGATGAGGGTAGGGGACGCTGTCCAGATAGGCAGGGAGTATAAAGGGATAGATATTCTGTTTTTAGATTTGGAAAAGGCAAGGTATATGGAAGCTGTAAAATCCCTTGAGGAAAATCTATCTGAAGGGGGCATTATTATAGCTGATAATGTTTTATTCCAAGGGAAGGTTTTAAACAGCAAAAACGACAGAAAAGCTAAGGTTTTAGACAGCTTTAACAGATATATACATAAACATTACGACGCCACAATACTCCCTGTAAGGGACGGACTATTAATAGCTACAAAAAGGCTGTAGAAGATATAAGTATATTTTCAATTTCTTTTTAAAACCCTGTCTATTCTTATTCCCCTTTTTAGGACAGAAAGCAGTTTCCGTTTATCCTTTAGTAAGGTTGGTTTCTGGGAAAAGGCTTTTAAGACTAAACTCCACCCTTTTAATAAATCCCCGTATCTAAGGGCTGTTTCCCCTGTATGGAATACGAAATCCGGTTTATACTCAGTAGGGA
>JAADEV010000066.1 GCA_013153295.1 Aquificota bacterium
GAGAAACCTTAAATTAGTTGATGTGGAATACATAACAGGGGGAAAACCTGTTTTAAGAATATATGTATACAACCCTGAAGGAACAAGTATAGACGACTGTGAATGGATAAGCAGGCGTATAGGAACATTACTTGATATAGAGGATTTAATCCCAGTTTCTTACATACTTGAGGTTTCCTCACCGGGGCTTGATAGAAGACTAAAAAACACCGAAGAGTATGAAATATTCAAAGGTAGAAACCTTAAAGTAGTCCTGAAAGAGCCAATGGAAAACAAAAATACATATACAGGAACACTTAAGGGAATGGAGGAGGACAAAGTCCTTTTAGAAACAAAAGAAGGGGAAGAGATAAAAATACCACTAAACAATATCAGCAGGGCAAACTTAGAGTTTTAAAACTGGAGAAGAAAAAATGGCTGTAAAACTAAAAAATGTAATAGAAGCAGTGGCAAGGGAGAAAAATGTCCCTGAAGAAATAATAGAAAAAGCATTAATAGACGGTATAAAGGCGGCAGTCCAAAAGGAGTTTGGATACAGGGACAATGTTAGGGTTGTTTTTGACAAAGAAAACGACGAGCTGAAGGTATACCTCCGTAAGAAGGTCTCACCTTTTATAGAAAACCCAAAAAGGGATATAGCCCTGTCAGAGGCAAAAAAATACGACCCTTCTGCAGAAGTAGGTAAGTATGTGGAAATACCCCTTAGCCTTGAGGATTTAGGAAGGATAGCCCTTAACGCCGCAAAGGAGGTTATAACCCAAAAAGTATCAAAGGTAGAGAAAAACATACTATACAGGGAGTTTAAAGACCTTGAAGGTAAAGTGGTTACAGGAACAGTAAGGAGGTTTGAAGGGGACGACATAATCGTAGACTTAGGAAGGGTGGAGGCAATACTACCGGCAGAAGAACAGATAAAAAAGGAAAACTACAAAATAGGGGACAGAATAAGGGCTTTAATACTAAAGGTAAACAGGGACGGTTCATTCCCAGTTTACGAAAAGGGTAAAGTAAAAAGGCATATACACCCAATAGACAGGGATAAACCACTGGTTATACTGTCAAGGACACACCCTAACTTCCTAAGAAGACTTATAGAGATAGAAGTGCCAGAGATAGTAGAAGACGAGATAGAGATAAAAGCAATAGCCAGAGAGCCAGGGGAAAGGGCAAAGGTAGCAGTATACACAGCAGACAAAAATATAGACCCTGTAGGTGTAGTTGTTGGACTTAAAGGTAGCCGTATCCAAAGTGTTACCAATGAGCTGTCAGGGGAAAAGATAGATGTTATACAGTGGTCTCCAGACCCGGCAGAGTTTATAAAAAGGGCTTTATCACCTGCAAAACCTAAAAAGTGGAGACTACTTGAAGATGAAAAAAGAATAGAAGTGGCAGTGCCTAAAAATGAGCTTTCCCTTGCAATAGGAAAAGGTGGAATAAACGCCAAGTTAGCCCATAAACTTACAGGCTGGCATATAGATATACTCAGTGAGGAGGATTTTGAAAGAATACAACAACTCCCAAGGTCAAACAAATAAACCTATACGCACCTGTATAATCTGTAAAAAAAAAGCCAAAAAAACCAGTTAATAAGGTTTGTAGCAAAAACAAAAGAGGTGGATATAAAACAGACAAAAGGGGGCAGGGGGTTTTATGTATGCCCAACCTGTGTTAACCACAAAAAATTTAAGTCTGTAGTAAAAATGGACAGGGAACAGATACTAAAACAGCTTGAGAATAGGATAAACCAGCTACTACAAATAGGCTGGAGGGGAAGGATTATAACAATAGGATACGACGAAGTGGAAAAACTACTTAACAAAAACAAAAAAGGATTTTTAATATTAGCGGAAGATTTGGCAGAAAGGAGTAAAAGGAATATCTTAAGGGACAGGGATATACAGTTTTACCACTTCTCCACAAAGGGAAAGTTAGGAAGCCTGATAGGAAGGGGGGAAGTGGGTATAGTATTTGTCCCAGATACTAAATTTGGTTTAAAATTAAAAAACTTGTTGAACCAGTATAACCAGATACAAAAGGAGGTAGCAGATTTTGTCAAAGATTAAGGTTTCTGAACTGGCAAAGGAGTTTGGGATTTCGTGGAAGGAACTGGCAGAGGAGATAAAAAATATAGCAGGGAAAACTGTAAAATCACCATCAACAAAGATAGATGAAGATGTGGTAGAGCTTTTAAGGGAGTTTTTCGGCACACCTGAGCCACAGGAAGAAAAAGAAACTACAGAGGAAAAATCAGGTATAAAAGTATGGGAACTGGCAGAAAAAATACAGTTTACTCCAGATGAGATAAAGGAAGCCCTTAAAGCCTTAGGGGTGGAAGGGGAGATAGACAGCTTTACAGTGGTAGACCCTTCCCTTGAAAACCAGATAAAGGAGTATATCCAAGAAAAGAGAAGAAAGGAAGAGGAAGAAAGGAAGAAAAAAGAGGCATTAAAAGAGAAAATACAACAGCAAATATCCATAGCAAAGCAAGAAGAAAAAACAGAGAAAAAACAGGAAGAAGTGGAAAAACAACCTGAGAAAAGGGAAGAAAAGAAAGAGGAAAGAAAAGAACCTGTTGTAGAAAGAACAGAAAAGGTTGTAGCAGAAACACAACAGAAAGAAAAACCAAAGGCAAAAGAGGAAAAGAGAAGGGAAAAACAACCACCTAAAAGGGAAAGAAGGGAAAAGGTAGAAAGGAAAGAAAAGCCACCGAAACAGGAAAGACCAAGAAGGGAAGAGCCGTTAAAACAGCCTGAAGAGGAAAAAGAGAAAGAAAAAGACCAGTTTAAAGAGAAAAAAACAGAAAGGGAGCAGTTAAAACTAAGTAAAGAGGAAAAGGCAGAACTGGAAGCCCTTAAGAAACTAATGGGAACCCAGCCTAAAAAGAAAAAGAAGAAAAAGAAAAAGGACAAAGCAAAAGAGGAAGCAAAGAAAGAACAAACAACACAACAGGAAGATGATGTAAAAATCGCAATAATCCCTGAAGTAATAACAGTAAGGGAGCTTGCAGAGATATTAGACCTACCACCTAACCAAATAATGGCTGACCTGCTAAAAAGGGGAATACTTGCCACAGTTAACCAGAATATAGACCCTGAAGTAGCCCTACAGATAGCAGAGGAACACGGCTATTTAGCAGAGATACAAACAGAAGGGGAAGAGCTTTCAATCGTTGAAGACCTACCAGAGGAAGAGAAGAAAAAACTACTTGAAGAGGAAGAAGAGGAAAACCTACAGGAAAGACCACCTGTTGTTACAGTAATGGGACACGTAGACCACGGTAAAACAACACTACTTGACACCATAAGAAAGACAGATGTGGCGGCTAAAGAAAAGGGAGGAATTACCCAGCATATAGGTGCATACAAAATAGGATTACCAGATGGGAAAGAAATCACATTCCTTGACACCCCGGGACACGAAGCCTTTACAACACTAAGGGCAAGGGGTTCTAAAGTTGCAGATATTGCAGTGCTTGTGGTTGCCGCCGACGATGGGGTAAAACCCCAGACAGTAGAGGCTATAAACCACGCCAAAAACGCAGAAGTGCCTATAATCGTAGCAATAAACAAGATAGACAAACCCGGTGCAGACCCGGAAAGGGTAAAAAGGGAGTTATCCCAGTATGGACTTATACCTGAAGAGTGGGGCGGAGACATAATAATGATACCTGTTTCCGCCAAAACAGGACAGAATATAGAGGAGCTACTGGAAAATATACTACTGGTAGCAGAGATACTTGACCTGAAAGCAAACCCAAATAAACCTGCAATAGGAACAGTTATAGAATCTAAACTTGACCCTAAAAAAGGTGCGGTAGCCACAGTCCTTGTTGAAAACGGAACACTAAAACAAGGTGATTACTTTGTTGCAGGTCTAACTTGGGGTAAAGTAAGGGCTATGTTTGATGAAAGGGGCAACCAGCTGAAGGAAGCCCCACCGGGGACACCTGTGGAGATACTTGGATTTAACGATGTGCCACAGGCAGGGGACAAATTTATAGTTAAACAGTCTGAAAGGGAAGCAAGACAGCTTGCAGAACAAAGACAGAGAAAAAGGGAAGAGGAGCTACTTAGAAAGGCGAGATTACACTTTGAAAACTTAGCAGGTGAAAAAGAGATTAACATCATAGTTAAAGCAGATGTGCAAGGTTCATTAGAAGCTATCCTAAAATCCCTTGAAGAGCTATCAGAAAAGTTTGAAGATGTAAATATTAATGTTATACACAGTGCAATTGGGGGAATTACCGAAAGTGATGTGATGTTAGCCGCCGCCTCCAACGCAATAATACTGGGCTTTAATGTTAGACCTGACGCGGCGGCAAGAAGGGCGGCAGAGGAAGAAAATGTGGACATTAGAATATACGGAATTATCTACGACCTTATAGAGGATATGGAAAAAGCCCTTAAGGGTATGCTTGAACCTGAGGAAAGGGAACAGCTACTTGGAACCTGTGAAGTGAAACAGATATTCCGTATAAAAGGGGTTGGAACTGTAGCAGGTTGTATTGTGACAGAAGGGGTTATTAGAAGAAACGCAAAGGCGAGACTGGTAAGGGACGGGGTTGTTATCTACGACGGAGAAATATCATCACTTAAAAGGTTTAAAGACGATGTAAAAGAAGTGGCAAAGGGATATGAATGTGGATTAATGCTGAAAGACTTTAACGACATAAAGCCTGGGGATATTATAGAAGCATACGAGATTGTAAAGGAAACACCAGCCCAGTAGTAGATGAAAAAGGTAATTTTAAAGAAAAGCGGGGAGAGGGCAGTCCTCTCCTTTAGCCAATGGATATACCAAAACCAGATAAAAAAGTATCCCCCTAACATACAAAAAGGTGAGGCAGTTGAGGTATACTCCCCAGATGGGAGATTTTTAGGGGTAGGATACTTTAATCCAGAAAGTAAAATACCACTTCGTATACTTTCATTTTTTGAGAAAAAAAGTTTAGAAGAAATAGTTAAAGAAAGGATACCTACCGCTATCCAACACAGAAAGGAGCTAAACATAAACTCTAACGGATACAGGGTTATCCACTCAGAGGGGGATTTCCTTTCAGGTTTAGTGGTAGATTACTACGACGGCTACCTATCAATCCAGATAAACACAGCAGGAATGGAAAGGTTAAGGGAGGTTATCTTAAATACATTAATAAAACACCTATCCCCAAAGGGGATAATAGACAAATCAGATGAAAAGGTAAGACAGAAAGAAGGTCTACCAACGGAAAACAAGGTTATATACGGGGAAATACCTGACAGGGTGATAATACAGGAGTATGGAGTGAAATTCGCAGTTCATCTGAAAGAAGGGCAGAAAACAGGCTTTTTCCTTGACCAGAGACAAAACAGAAAAGTGGTAGCAAACTACATAAAAGAAGGTTTTAAGGTTTTAGATTTATTCTCCAACGCAGGTGGTTTTGGTATACACGCAGGTAAAAAGGGGGCATCATTTGTAAAGTTTGTAGACATATCCACAACAGCAGTATCACAGATTAAAGAAAACTGTAAGTTAAACAACATAACAAACTATCAGATAGTTGAAGGAGATGTGTTTGATTTTCTAAAGGAAGAAAGGGAAAAGGGAGAAAGATACAACCTTATAGTTATAGACCCACCTTCCTTTGCTAAAACACACAGGGAAAAAGAGGGAGGACTAAGGGGCTTTAAATATCTAATACTAAACAGCATAAAGTTATTGGAAAAGAAAGGGTATATAGCAGTATTCTCCTGTTCCTACCATATACAACAGGAAGATTTAATAAAGGTATCCATAGAAGCATCAAAGGACACAAAAACCCAGCTAAGGATAACAGAGTTTATGTATCAGGACAAAGACCACCCAGTCCTACTAAATATGCCAAACACCCTGTATCTAAAAGGCTTACTCCTTGAAAGGGTGTAGGTAAGGCTGTTTTATTTACATAAGCAGTAAGCTTAGAAAAAAAACATTCTCTTTATTCATCTATCCATCTTTTTAGTATTGGCTGGTAGGAGTTTATTCTGCGATCTCTGAAGAAAGGCCAGTAAATTCTGGTTTCTTCTATAAGAGACAGGTCTACTTCTGCTACCAACACACTGTCCTTGTCTTCTGGGGCTTTTGCTACTACCTGTCCGTATGGGTCTGCTACAAAACTCTGCCCCCAAAACTGTATACCACTGTTTCCGTCTGGGGAAGGTTCATACCCTACACGGTTAACAGCCACCACATAACAGCCGTTTGCTACTGCGTGTCCCCTTTGGACTGTTTCCCAGCTGTTATACTGTTTTTCTCCGTATTCTTCCTTTTCCTCCGGCAACCAGCCTATAGCTGTTGGGTAAAAGATAATATCCGCCCCTTTTAGGGCTGTAATCCTTGCAGGTTCAGGATACCACTGATCCCAGCAGATAAGGACACCTACATTGGCGTATTTCGTTTTAAAAACCTTGTATCCTAAATCCCCTTCTGTAAAGTAAAACTTTTCGTAAAAGTGTGGGTCATCTGGTATATGCATTTTTCTATACTTTCCTAAAAACTTACCATCTGCGTCTATAACAACTGCTGTATTGTGGTATAAACCTTTAGCCCTTTTTTCAAAAAGTGAGGCTATTATAACTGTATCTGTATCTTTTGCTACCTTTGATAAGTTTTTAATTGTAGGGCTTTCTGGTGTTATTTCCTCTGCATACTTAAAGTAATCCCAATCTTCCACTTGGCAGAAGTATCTGGTTTTAAAAAGCTCCTGCGTTGATACTATGTTAGCCCCCTGTTTAGAGGCTTCTTTTATCATCTCCACCGCTTTCTCAAAGTTCTCATTCTGGTCGGTGGAACAGGACATCTGCAACAGTCCCAGATTAACTTTGTTGCCCAATTCCCTTCCCTATATCTTGAACATATTTAGTTTTTCTTCAAGCTCTTGTATCTCAGCTGAAATCTCTTTAATATCCTCTGTTACTTCCTTCAGTTTTTTAACATTTTCAGAAGCGGAAGTTGCCACATCTTTAACAACACTGTCTACCTTACTTGCCTCTTTTGCCTCTGTAGAGGCTTTACTTGATACCTTGTTTACTATATCCTCAAGCCTTCTCATAGATGCCTCTATATCTTCAAAAACACCAGAAACATTTTCCATAACCTTTTCTTTTATATCTTCGTTTATATTATCCACTGTAGCCTGTATCTGGTCTGTGGCGGAGACAACCCTTTGGGACAGCTTTCTAACTTCGTCTGCAACAACTGCAAAGCCCCTACCTGCCTCACCTGCCCTTGCCGCTTCCACCGCCGCATTTAGGGCAAGTAAGTTTGTTTGCTCCGCTATCTGGAAGATTAGATTAATTATAGACGAAAGCTCGTCCATACGCTTACTAAGTAGTGATTTGATATTTTCAAGTGAAGCACTTGACTGGTCTATAGCAGATATATTCCTCTGGGATACCTCTGAAAGCTCTTTTATTTCCTTAGCAAGCTCTGTAATTCCCTTTACCACATGTTCCACAGATGCAGATGCTTTTTCTGTTTTTTCCGCCTGTTCCCTAATCTCTTCCATAACTGTTATAAGGTTGGAAACCTTTTCCTCAAGTAGGGATACAGAATGTTTAAGCGTTTGGATAGAAACCCCTATTAATTTTCTCAGCTCTTCCAACCCTTTATTAAATGTTTTTGCTACTTCCTTAAGCTCACCTTCAAACTCATCTTCAGGTAGGTTTGCTGTAAGGTCTCCCTCTGACAGTTTTTTGGCGGTAATTTGAAGGTGGTTTTTAAGTTTTATAAACACCTCTTTTATTTTTAGTAAAGCATCTTTAAGCTCAGATAACGCCTCTGGGAATT
>JAADEV010000138.1 GCA_013153295.1 Aquificota bacterium
AAGCACAGCATCAGCCTGTTTTATACTCTCTTTAGCCCTTTCTATCTCTTTTTGTATATCCATCTTTGTATCCCCAATCTGGTTAAAACAAGATTTGTTATAGTATAGCAAAAGGCTTGTGAAAAAAGGTATTGTAGCGGTGTTAGGAGGTTCCCCTATCTATTCCACAAACAAAGTTGTTATATTACCTACAATTATCCTATTGATATTATAATGGTTTTATTAATGGATTTTACCGTATGGAGGGGATAGATATGCTTGTGAAAGATATTATGAGAACAGATGTTTTGACCATATCACCTTTTGCATCTATTAAAGACGCCCTGAAGATGATGAGAGACCAAGAGGTTAAAGCCCTTGTTGTTGATAAGCAACACCCACACGACGCTTACGGAATAATCACCTATACCAGTATACTAAAAGCAGTATACGCAGAGGACGGGGATATAGAGCTACTAAATGTTTACGATATAGCTATAAAACCGGCAATATCCATATCCTCTGAGCTTGAGATAAAATACGCCGCCAGAATGATGGTTAACTTTAATATAAAAAGATTACTTGTGCTTGAAAACAACCAGCTAAAGGGTATTATCTCAATGACTGATATTATTGAACACCTGTTTAAAGAGTTAGGAGATTAAAGACAATGCCCCTATACCTGCGTATAGCCATTAGATACCTACTTTCCCCAAAATCAAAAGCCCTATCGTTTATGAGTATTATATCCTTCGTTGGGATAGCAGTTGGGGTTGGGGCTTTACTTATAACCCTTGCTGTTATGGGCGGTTTCCAATGGGGTCTTAAAGAGAAACTACTGGAGAACACCCCACATATAGTAATCTTTAAGATGGTAGGCAAGTTTACAGAGTATAAACTACTATACCCCCGTATACAGAAGATAGAAGAGGTTGAGGACTTCCAACCTTTTATATACCTACAGGCGTTGGCATCAAAGGACAAAAGTGTAAAATCAATAGTTGTAAGGGGTGTCCCACCTGACAAAGACCTGATAAACCTACGGGAAAAGGTTATAGCAGGAAGGTATGAGGATTTCCTAAAGAAAGATTATGTGATTATAGGCAAGGATATTGCATTTGCCCTTGATGTATGGGCAGGGGACAGCTTTAAGGTAATGTCCCCATTTGGCAGAAAAACACCCCTCGGTTTTTTACCTAAAGTAAAAAAGGTTTATGTGGCGGCGGTGGTTGATTTTGGAATGTATGAGTATAACTCAACATTTGTCCAGATGAAACTAAAGGAAGCCCAGCAGTTTTTCGGTATGAAAGACGCAATAACAGGGATACAGCTAAAGCTAAAAGACCCTTACAAAGCAGAAGAGGTAAAGGAAAAACTACAGTCATTCCTCTCATACCCCTATATAGTTAGAAGTTGGATAGATATGAACAAAAGCCTATTTCAGGCATTACAGCTTGAAAAGTTTGCAATGTTCTTGGTTATAGCCCTAATAGTTCTTGTGGCGTCCTTTAATGTATCCAGCTTACTTATAACAAAATCAAGGGAAAAAAGGAAAGATATAGCAATACTTAAAACAATAGGGGCTACAAACAGCTTTATACTGAAGGTTTTCCTCTGGCAGGGATTACTTATAGGACTTGCAGGAACAACTGTAGGTAGTATTATAGGCTTTTCTGTAATATACATAGCCGATACCTACCAGCTTATAAAACTAAACCCAGAGGTTTATATGATAGAGTATCTACCCCTTAAGATACAGATGTTGGATATTGGGTTAGTTTATATAGCCTCACTTGTTATATGTTTCGTATCCTCGTTTTTACCTGCATACTTTGCCTCTAAAGAGGTTCCTGCAGAGGTTTTAAGGTATGAATGAACCATTACTAAAAGCTGAAAATATAGTAAAGGAGTATAAAGCAGAAACCCACACAGTTTACGCCCTTAAAGGGGTTTCCCTGTCTATAATGGAAGGGGAGATGGTAGCCCTAATGGGACCCTCAGGCTCAGGGAAAAGCACACTTTTACATATACTTGGGGGGATAGATATTCCAACATCAGGGAAGGTGTTTATACAAGGTAAAGATATATTCTCTATGGACGATAAAACCCTTGCAAGGTTTAGAAACAAAAATATAGGCTTTGTGTTCCAGTTCCACTACCTACTGCCGGAGTTTACAGCTGTTGAAAATGTGATGATACCCTTACAGATTTATAGTAATAGGGAACCGAGGAAGGAAGCGGAGGAGATACTAACAAAACTGGGGCTAAAAGACCGTTTAGACCATAAACCTTCCCAACTTTCAGGGGGGGAGCAACAGAGGGTAGCAATAGCAAGGGCAATAATAGGAAAGCCGAAACTACTACTGGCAGACGAACCAACTGGAAACCTTGACGGCGAAAACACAAAAAGGGTAATGGAAATACTGAAACAGTTAAACAAAGAAAATAAAATGGGTATGGTTATTGCCACCCACGATAGGGAAGTGGCAGAATATTGTGATAGGATAATCTTTCTAAAAGATGGGATTATACAGGGTTGAAAAATTTAAATTTAGGATATATTTACCTACTGCTTAACACAAAAAAGAAACAAATAGAGGTGTTTAGATATGTTTGAAAAGTTTAAAGATGAAGCAAGGAAAGTAATACTTTCAGCAAGGGAAAAGGCAATAGAGTATAAAAGCAACTACTTAGGCAGTGAACACCTGCTACTTGCCCTACTTGAAAGGGAGGACATACCTATAATTGTCCTAACAAGGTTCGGTTTAACTATAGACAAGATAAAAAGAACATTAACCTCACAGATGGTAAGGGGAAACTTCTCCGGTGAGGTTCTGTTTGCCCCAGATGCAAAAAGGGTGCTTGAATTTGCAGTGGAAGAGGCAAAAATACTACACCATAAACAGGTCGGACCTGAACACCTTTTAATAGGAATAGTAAGGGAAAAAACAGGGTTAGGTGGCAGGGTATTAAGGGGCTTTGGAATAGATGAATACTCTGTTAGAAAAGAGGTTCTACAGATACTTGGTGAGATACCACCACAGGACAATATAAAACAGGTGGCAACCCCTAACATAGATAGATTTTCAAGGGATTTAACAGCCCTTGCAAGGGAAGGGAAACTTGACCCAGTTATAGGAAGGGACAAAGAGATAGACAGGGTTATACAGATACTATCCCGTAGAAGGAAAAATAACCCAGTTCTAATAGGTGAACCGGGTGTAGGGAAAACATCTATAGTTGAGGGGCTTGCCCAGAGGATAGCAAACAAAGAAGTGCCAGAAACATTACAGGGAAAAAGGATAGTAGCCTTAGACCTTGCGGCATTGGTGGCAGGAACGAAATACAGGGGACAGTTTGAAGAAAGGCTGAAAAATATACTTAAAGAGCTTGAAAAGGCATCTAACATAATCCTGTTTATAGACGAGCTACACACCCTTGTTGGGGCAGGAGCCGCTGAAGGGTCTATAGATGCGTCAAATATGCTAAAACCAGCCCTTGCAAGGGGAGAGATACAGGTAATAGGGGCAACAACAATAGACGAATACAGAAAGTATATAGAGAAAGATGGGGCGTTGGAAAGGAGATTTCAGCCTGTTTTAGTTGAGCCACCGTCCCCAGAAGACGCATACAAAATACTTATGGGATTAAAGCCAAGGTTTGAAGAGTTCCACGGGGTAGAATACACAAAATCAGCAATACAAAAGGCAGTGGACTACTCAGTTAAATACATAACAGACAGACACCTACCGGACAAAGCGATAGACCTTATAGATGAGGCTGGGGCATTAGTAAGAATAAGGGAGATGCAACTACCCCCTAAGCTAAGGAAGATAGAGGAAAAGATAAAGAAACTATCAAAGGAAAAGGATATAGCCGCAAGGGAGCAGGATTACGAAAAGGCGGCGGCATTAAGGGACGAGGAGCTTAAACTAAGGGCAAAGTTTGAAACCCTAAAAGCAGAATGGAAAGAGAAGAAAAGGCTAAAGAGACCAAAGGTTAAAGACACAGATATAGCACAGGTTGTAGCAAAATGGACTGGAATACCTGTAGCAAGGTTAACCCAATCACAGGCAGAGAAACTGCTACATATAGAGGAAGAGCTACACAAAAGGGTTGTTGCCCAAGATGAAGCTATAAACGCCATAGCCAAGGCAATAAGGAGAAACAGCGTAGGGCTGAAAGGTAGCCACAGACCTATAGGAGTGTTTATGTTCCTTGGACCAACGGGAGTAGGAAAAACAGAAACAGCCAAAGCGTTGGCAGAATACCTGTTTGGCACAGAGGAAGCATTAATAAGGTTTGATATGTCTGAGTATATGGAAAAACACACAGTAGCCAGACTAATAGGAGCGCCACCGGGATATGTAGGATACGAAGAAGGGGGACAGCTTACAGAGGCAGTTAGAAGAAGACCATACTCAGTTATACTGTTTGACGAGATAGAAAAGGCACACCCAGATGTGTTTAATATCTTCCTACAGATATTTGATGATGGAAGGCTTACAGACAGCTTTGGTAGGGTTGTGGACTTTAGCAACACAATAATCATAATGACCTCTAACCTTGGGGCAAGGCTAATACTGGAAAGTGGCAAAGTTGGATTTGAGCAAAAAACAGGAATGTTAGACTACAAAGAGATGAAAAAGAATGTTATGCAACAGGTTAGAAAACATTTTAGCCCTGAGTTCCTAAACAGACTTGACGAAGTTATAGTTTTCAGACCATTGGACAAAGAAGTTATGAAAGGTATAATTGATATACAACTTGAGGAGATAAACAAAAGGCTAAAGGAATGGGGTATCACTGTAAAACTGTCAAAGAAGTTTGTAGACCACTTAATAGAAAAGGAGTTCAAACCGGAATTTGGAGCAAGGTCAATAAAAAGGGCTTTACAGTCGTTAGTGGAGGATATGCTTGCAGAGGAGATACTAAAGGGCAACCTACCGGAAGGTTCATCTGCGGAGATGGTAGTCAAGAAAGATGGCAAAGTTGGAATAAAGGTGAAAAAACCGAAGATAAAAAAACAGACAAAGAAAAAAGAGGTGGCAACAGCCTGATAAAAAAGGGGGTTTTAATCCCCCTACTTTTTATTTTACTCCTCTCAGTCATCTCCCCAGTCTCAGCACAGGAAAGCCAGAGCAACACCACCAACAAGGTATACCGCCTTAACAAAATAGAGATAAAAGGTCTAAAGTATGTAAAGCCAGAGCTTATATACCCCCTTATCACAATAGGAAAAGGGGCTATAGTTGTAAGGGACGATATTGTTAACATACTGAGGGATTTGTTTAAACTGGGATACTTTAGGGATATAGAAACATACACCAGATACACAGAAAACGGTATAGACTTGATATTTGTCTTTGAGGAGCTACCTGTAGTCCAAAGTATAGACTTTGAAGGGAACAGTGAAATATCCAAAGAAGAGCTTATGAAAGTCCTTGGTATCATCACAACAGAAAGAATGGAAAGTAGCAGTATAATCCCATTTTCAACACTTGGTCCTGAGCTTGCAGAAAAGATGGCATCTATTAGAAGGGGACTTGGTAGGGTCTTTTCTGTAGATGAGATAAACAGAATGATAAAAGCAATAAAAAAGAAATACGAAAAGGAAGGCTTTTACAATGTAAAGGTGTCCTACTACTTTAGGGGAAACACACTTGTATTTAAGATAGACGAAGGCTTAAGGGCTTATGTGAAAAAGATTATCATCATAGGAAACAAGCTGATTGATGAAGATGAGATTAAAGATGTAATGGAAACAAAGGAAAGGGCACCCTGGAAGCTGAGATTTCACCCAAGACTTGAGAAAGATGTTCTCCTTGAGGATATAGAAAGGATAAGACAGCTTTATATAAACAAAGGGTTTTTTGAGGTTGAGGTTAGCAAACCGGAGATAAAACTGGTAAACAACGAAGAGTATTACATAACAATCAGAATAAAAGAAGGGGCAAGGTATAAATTAGCAGGAATACAGTTTAAAAATAACAAATACTTTACAGACAAGGAGCTACTTGAGAGGTTTGAAAGGGATTTAAAAGAGGAGGAATACTACAACGGGGAGCTTATAGAGAGGATAAAAGAGGAGACACTTAACAAGTATACAGACCTTGGTTTTGTTTTTGCTGTTATATATGTGGACAAAATACTTGATAGGAAACACAAAAAAGTAAAGGTTGTATACCACATAAACCACGGGGAGATATTCTATGTTGACAAAATAGATATATCTGGGAACTACGAAACAAGGGATTATGTAATAAGAAGGGAGTTAAGGTTCGCCCCGGGAGATTTATTTAGGAAACAGGATATATACCGTTCCCAGTCAAGGCTTTACGGTTTAGGTTTCTTTAACGGAATAGGCTTTGACCCACACATAAAAGATAAAAACAAAGTAGATGTTGATGTAAAAGTCCAAGAAAGGTTTACAGGACAGTTTTCCATAGGGGCAGGATACAGCCAGCTAACAGGCTTGTCCTTTCTACTGTCCATTAGGAAAGGGAACTTTTTAGGAACAGGGGATACAATAGGGCTGTCCTTTACAGTAGGGGATATATACAGAAACAATATGTTCTCCTACCTACACAGATGGGCTTTTGACAAGCCTATGGATTTAGGAATATCAATCTACGACAGGTATGTTGATTACACCACCTTTGTTTCAGAAAAGCAGGGAATATCCCCTACACTGTCAAAGGAGCTTACAGAATACTGGAAGGTATCAACAGGGGTTAGCTTTGAGAGGGGTAAATTCTCTGACATAACAGAGGATGCCCCAGAAAGGATAAAAAGGCAGGAAGGGTCATACTACCTAACATCAACCTTTATAACATTTGCTTACTCAGATGTGGACAACCCGTTAATACCTAAAAAAGGTAGCAACTTTGGGATAACATTTGAGGTTGGATACGGAAACAGGGGATTTTATAAAACCAGCTTTTCCTACTCAAGGTTTATACCAGACAAGATATTCTATACAGACTGGGTTTTTTCCTTCAAAGGTAGATACGGAATTGTTGAAAAATGGGGGGATATGATACCCCTTGATAAGCTGTTCTTTGTAGGTGGGGATTTCTCATTAAGGGGATTTGATTACGGAATGGCAGGTCCCTACGACCAGAACTACGACCCACTTGGGGCTAAACAACAAATTGTATTTAACCTACAGGCTAACCACCCTATATCGGAAAAATTCCTGTGGTGGTATGTGTTTACAGATATGGGTAAAGGATTTGATAACGGAAACCCCTTTGATGATTACTACTACACAGCGGGGGTAGGGCTTAAGATAATAACACCGATGGCACCGATAGATATTTACTACGGCAAGGTATTAAACCCACCTGAAGGTGTAGGTTCATCAAGAATAGGCTTCGTCTTAGGCACATTTTTCTAAAAAGATAGGTAAGGAGGAATAGATATGGAAAGATTTTTTCTTGCATTAGCTTTTTCAATTTTGTTTTTATTTAGTTGCAGTGATAATGATATTAGTTTAGAAACAAAAAGTAATAATATAAGTTATGGAACAGCCCAATTAGGGAATTTAGCAAATGCAACAGTAGAAATATATAAAATAGAAAGTGATGGTTCCCTTTCTCTATTGTGGAAAGAAACTACAACTTCAGGAGAAAGATTAGAAGATATAGGGAAATTTAATTTACACTTAAATGAATTAGAAGAAAACAGTTTTTATCTTTATAAAGTATTTGGTGGTTATGATTGGGATT
>JAADEV010000009.1 GCA_013153295.1 Aquificota bacterium
ACTAAAACTTTTTTATCATCTGTTGTATACCATATAACCCTTTTTACCCCTCCATCTAATAAATCCTGTGTTTTTTCCTTCATATAAGAGAGAATATCTCCGTAGCCTTTTAAATCAGCTTTTGTATCAACCTCAATAACAACCTCAGGTGGGGTTTTGGTGTATCTGTTGTCTATTCCCTCAGACAGTAGTTTCTCCCTATCAAAGACAGCTATATCTAAACTTCTCCAGCTTTTTGGTTTCCATTGGAAACCTGCTTCATTGGTTGCAATAACATACTTTTTTTTATCCAAGTTATTTAAAAGATAAGAAAACAGCAAGTATACAATATACCACTGTATTTTACTGCTACCCATAACCTCCTCCAGAGATTTTTCCCCAGACAGCACCTTTTCGTAATCACGGTAGTATATAGGCACCCCGTCCTTCATCTCGTATATAAGTTCCTGTGGCACTTCTTTAACTGCTGATTTTTTTTCTAATACCTGTTCCATAGCTAAAACCTTCAGTCTATTTTGTTTATCCTTTAATTTAATTGTGAAACTGTTTTTTTTCAATCTGGTAAGATTATCTCCACCTTATCCCCTTTTTGAAGGTTGAACATATCCTTTGCACTGCCCTTTGGGACAAAAACCTCGTAGTATCCGAAACTTCCCTTTACCATATTTAGTTTTCCCTCTTCCCCTTCTAAGAAAGTTCTGCATACCTTTGCAACCTTTATACCCTTGACCTTTATCTCTTTGTATCTGTCTATATGCTGGATATTTGTTATACCGTTGCCAAAATGGTCAAACTTTACTATTTCCCCTACAATCCTGTCTTTCTCCCTTTTTGGCTTGGGTATCTGTATCCTTTTGTAATCGTTTATCTCCCTACCAAAGGCTGTTATATCAACACCTTTTGAAAGGTAGGCAGAAACAGGGGCAAAAATATCCCTTCCGTGGAATGTTTCATTATCCCTTTTAAGGGTGTATTTACTATCTGTTATCTCCACTATCTTTCTTATCTTTTCATCTTCAAGGGCAAGTGAGATTAAACCGTTATCCGGGGCTACAAAGAAGTAATCCTCTGTTTCCACCGCTATAGCCCTTCTATCTGTGCCAACCCCCGGGTCAACAACACACAGGAATACTGTTTTTTTTGGGAAATACTTGTAAGAGGCTTTTAGTGTTAAAGCCCCTTCCACAATATCAAAGGGGGTTATATGGTGGGTTATATCAATAATATCTGTGGAAGGGGAGATAGATTTTATAACACCTTTTACAGTTCCAACAAAACCGTCTTCTATACCAAAATCACTTAAAAAGGCTACTAATCCCATTTACTTAAGTGTGCCGTATTTCTTATCAAAGAACTTTATAAAATCCTGTGTTTTGTCTAACTGTGGTTTTCCGTATAGGATTATCTCCTTTGTAAGTATCAGTTTATATCCTTTCTGTTTAGCATACTCTCCCAATGCCTTTTGTAGATTTGTCATAAACTTTTGTATAAGCTGGTTCCTTCTTTGATTTAACTCCTTCTGTTTCTCCTGTATAAACGCCTGTATCTGTGTATCTGTAGCCCCTTCCTTTTTCTTTTTCTCTATTTCCTTTTTCAGATTTTCTACCATAGCCTTTAGTTCAGATTGGATAGACAGACCGGCTTTTGAGCTTTCTGCCACCTTTTGCATATCAATGTAAACAACAGCCTCCTTCCCGTAGGAAAGGGAAACAAGGAATAACAGTGGTAAAAACAGCCTTAAAAACTTAAACATAACTCCTCCTATTGCAGTTTTTCTTTAATTATACAATTTTTTGCTGTGTTAAACTTTTGTGAAAAAGGGGCTAAAAAAAATGGTAAAGGTGGCTGTTATAGGTGGCGGGCTTGCCGGTAGTGAAGCGGTTTATAGGATTGCAAAGGAGGGTATACCTGTTGATTTGTATGAGATGAGACCTTCAAAAATGACACCAGCCCACAGAACAGGATACTTCAGCGAGTTGGTTTGTTCAAACTCCCTTGGTGGGAAAGAGATAACAACAGGGGCAGGTTTACTAAAAAAAGAGATGGAGATGTTAGGGTCGTTAATTGTGGAGGTGGCAAAAAGGGAGGCTGTTCCTGCTGGTGGTGCTTTGGCAGTTGACAGGGAAAGGTTTGCAAAGGGTATCACAGAGATAATTGAAAGTATGGATAATGTAAATGTTATAAGGGAAGAGGTTAAGGAAATACCAAAGGGGTATGACTATATAGTAATAGCAACAGGACCTTTAACATCACCAGATTTTTCAAAAAGTTTAATGGAGATTACAGGGGAGGAATACCTTTACTTTTATGATGCTATTGCCCCTACCGTTGATGCAGAAACAGTTGATTTTTCAAAAGGTTTTTGGGGTGATAGATACTCTAAGGGGGAAGGGGATTACTTTAACTGTGTCCTTACACAGGAGGAGTATGAGAGATTTTACAACGCCCTTATGGAAGCTGAGCAGGTGCCACTTAAGGATTTTGAAAGGGCGGTATTCTTTGAAGGCTGTCTACCTATAGAGGAGATGGCAAGGAGGGGAAAGGAAACATTACTTTACGGACCTATGAAACCTGTAGGGCTTATAGACCCTAAAACAGGTAAACAACCTTTTGCTGTAGTCCAGCTAAGGAAAGAAAATAAAGAGGGGACTTTACTCTCCCTTGTAGGCTTCCAGACTAAACTAAAGTATCCTGAACAAAAAAGGGTTTTTAGACTTATACCTGCATTGGAAAATGCCACATTTGTAAGACTTGGTTCTATACACAGAAATACATTTATACAATCCCATAAACTACTTGAACCTACCCTTATTCTGAAAAAGGATAAAAGGATACTGTTTGCAGGACAGATTACAGGGGTTGAAGGT
This sequence comes from Aquificota bacterium, assembly GCA_013153295.1. Lineage (GTDB taxonomy): Bacteria > Aquificota > Aquificia > Aquificales > Hydrogenothermaceae > Persephonella_A. The sequence goes on from JAADEV010000009.1 coordinate 2,868, forward strand.
TATGTAGCCTCAGCATCAACAGGAATATTAGCAGGTATTAATGTGGTTAGAATGGTAAAAGGTAAACAGCCTGTTGTCCCACCTAAAACAACAATGCTTGGTGGTCTGGTTCATTACATAACAGAGCCGAAGGAGGAGCTACAACCTATGAACCCTAACTTTGCCCTACTACCCCCATTAGACAAAAAAGTAAAAGACAAACAAAAAAGGAAACTTTTAAAAGCACAGCGGTCTTTATCAGATATGGAAGAGTTTACAAACCTTTATTTATGATATATTGAATTTAATAAAAACCCGTATTCGATATTAAAGAATATTAAATACTCATACGATATATTAATTAATAATGCTTAATAGGGTAGGGGGGTTGGCGATGTCCCTTAATATGCAACCTATATATGTTTTAGCCTCAGGTGGGGAAAGGGCTTTAGAAAACCTAAACACTACAACAAACAACCTTGCAAATGTAAACACCCCCGGCTTTAAAAAACTTGTTTTACAAGAGATGAGCCAGTATTTACCTGAGAATAAAGGGAACGCCGCCCATCTGTTTGTTTTCCCAAGGTTCTACGATACACCTGTAATACTTTCACAGGGGCATATAGTTAGGACAGATGCACCGTTTGATTTTGCAATATTCGGTGAAGGCTTTTTTGCAGTGGAAACGCCACAGGGGGTCAAATACACCAGAAATGGACATTTTATAAGGGATAGTGAAGGTTATCTGGTAGATGCCAACGGAAACTATGTCCTTGACGAAAACGGTAAAAGGATACAGATTAAGGATATAAACAAGGAGATAGTTGTCCTTGAGGACGGTTCCATATATCTGGATTACGAGCCTGTAGGTAGGTTTATGGTGGTTAACTTTACAGCTGTTAAGCCTGATGCCGAAAGCTACTATGTGCCTGATTTGGAAAAAAATGCACAGGAGATACCGGCAGACTACAGAATAGAACAGGGCTTTTTGGAACATTCCAATGTTGATGTTATAACTGGAATGGTAGAGCTTATAAACGCCCAGCGTAGGTTTGAGATTTATGGAAACCTTATAAAAAGCCTTGACCAGATGGAACAGAAAAGTAATGAGATAGGAAAGGCTTAAAACTAAGGAGAGGTGAAGAGATGTTAAGGGCTTTATGGACTTCCGCATCTGGAATGCAAGCACAACAGACAAACCTTGATGTAATCTCCCATAACATAGCCAATGTAAACACAGTTGGGTTTAAAAGGAGTAGGGCAAACTTTGAGGATTTAATATACCAAGACCTTAAAGACCCCGGTGTAATGAGTTCAAATGAGACAAGGGTGCCTACAGGTATACAGATAGGTTTAGGGGTAAAGGTATCCGATGTGGCTAAAATATTCTCCCAAGGTTCTTTAATAAAAACAGATAAACAGCTTGATATAGCAATACAAGGGGACGGCTTCTTTAAAATAGAGCTACCCGGTGGAGGGGAAGCATACACAAGGGCTGGAAACTTCCAAATAGATAACGAGGGATACATAGTAACACCTAACGGGTATAAACTGTCTCCAAACATACAGATAGCCTCACCGGAAACATTAATAAGCATTAATATAAGCCCTAACGGTAAGGTTTATGTGGTTAGAAACGAAGGGGGACAGCAAACTGTAGAGGAGCTTACAGATATAAAGCTGTATAAATTTATTAATCCCTCCGGTTTAAGGGCAATAGGTGAGAACCTGTTTGTTCCAACAATGGCATCTGGAGACCCAATAGAGGGAGACCCGAATATGGACGGCTTTGGAAAGCTGGCACAGGGATTTTTAGAGGCTTCCAATGTAAATATAGTTGAGGAGATGGTAAACCTGATAGTAGCCCAAAGGGCTTACGAAATAAACTCTAAAGGCATTATCACCGCAGATGAAATGCTTAGAACGGTGGTTACCCTTAAATCTTAGCCTGTTATTACTCTTACTGTTTTCAGGCTTAGCTTACAGTAAAACCACCTTATACCTAAAAAAGTATGTGGAAGTAGAAAAACCTACAGTTAAAATATCAGACATCGCCAGTATAGTCTCAAACAACAACAGTTTTGCCTCATACATAGGTAGTATAACAGTTATAAAAAACCTACCAGCGGGTAAAAAGGCGGTTATAACCTCTACACATATAAAGAAAGTCCTCTCCCAAAACTATATAGACCTGTCCCAGATACAGATAAAGGGGAATAAAACGGTAGTAAAAAGGAAGATTATACAGTTTGACAACCAGATACTTGAAAAGGTGGTAAAAGAATATCTGCAAAGAGACCCTAACATACAGGTGGTAAAGGTCTCCACAGGAAGATTTAAAAGGCTAATCTTTAGCAAGCCTTACCAGATAAAAATACAGGAAGTATCCAAATCCTCTAACTATATAAGGCTGAAGGTTTTCCTACTACAAAATGGGCAGATACTAAAACAGTTTAATGTATCTGTTAGATACAAACAGCTTGCAGATGTGGTTGTGGCGGTTAGACCTATACTAAGGGGGCAGATAATATCTGAAAATGACATATCTTTAAAAAAGATGGATATGAAAAGGGGTTATATAACAGACCCTTCGTTGGTGGTAAACGCTGTAGCAAAAACCACAATACAGGCAGGTAAGCCAATAACCTTGAATATGATACAGCCTGACTACCCTGTAAAAAAGGGAAGTAATGTTAAGGTTATATACAACCGAAACGGAATAAGGATAGAGATTGTAGGGGTTGCTTTGGAGAACGGTCAGCAAGGTCAGACAATCAAGGTAAAAAATCCATCTACAGGGAAAGTGTTGCCATGCAAAGTAATAGGAAAGGATACAGTCTTATTCGTTGGGGGTATGTAGTATTACTAACAGGGGGTTTACTACTTAACTCCTGTGAAAGTAAAAAAAGGGCTTTAAAACCCTTTGAACCGGTTCCACCTGAGATAGTGGCAGAAAAGCCAAAGTATCCACCCGGTTCACTGTTTACAGAAACAAACGAAGTAAACCTGTTTTCTGACAACAAAGCCTACAAAGTGGGAGATGTTATAACAATAAAAGTGGTTGAAAATATATCCGGTTCCGGCAGTGCAAACAGCCAGTCAAGTAGGGATACATCTGTAGATTTAGATTTTCCACCGCTTAACCTGATGGGTAGCCCAATACCTACAAACAAATCTGTAGCTGGTATAAAAGCAGGTTCAAAAAACAACTTTAAAGGAACTGGAAAAACAGACAGGAAGGCATCATTAATAGCCACAATCTCAGCAAGGGTGGTAAAGGTTTACCCCAACGGAAACCTGTTTATAGTAGGTAAAAAGGTAATAAAGATAAACGAAGATGAGCAGGTGCTTGTTATATCTGGGATAGTAGAGCCTACCAATATAGAGCAGGACAACTCAATACTGTCCTCAAGAATATCTGATATGTATGTGGAGTATAACGGTAAAGGGTTCATAGCAGATAACCAAAGACCGGGCTGGTTAGCCAGATTTCTATCTAAAATCTGGCCGTTTTAGGAGGTTTCTTAAATGCTAAAAACAGTGATAGCTGTAGTCTTACTGTTTGCTTATACAACGCTGGCAGGTAATCTGGTAAAGATAAGAGATGAGGTTAATGTGGTAGGGGTTCGCCCTAACTATCTGGTTGGATACGGTATAGTAGTGGGACTAAAGGGAACAGGGGACGGAACAACAACCAGATACACCTTAATAAGCATAGCAAATATGCTTAGAAAAATGGGAATATACATTGACCCAGCACAGGTAAAAACGAAAAATGCCGCCGCTGTTATGATTACCGCCCAGCTTCCACCATTTGCAAAATCTGGAATGACCTTTGATGTAACTGTGGCATCTATGGGTGATGCAAAGGATATAGGAAACGGGGTTTTAATAAGAACACCACTGTTTGGACCTGACGGTAAAATATACGCCTTTGCCCAAGGGTCAGTTTCCACAGGTGGAGGATTTTCAGAGGACAACAGAGGGGGAAAAATCACAAAAAACTTCCCAACAACTGGGGTTGTGGTAGACGGAGGAATAGTGGAAAGGGATTTACCCTTTAGCTTTTCCCAGATGAAAGAGATAACACTTACACTGAAAAGACCTGATTTTTCAAAGGCATTACAGATACAGGACACAATAAACACACATTTTAGGAAGAAAATAGCAAAGGCAGTGGACGCAACAACTGTAAAGGTCTCATTCCTAAAAGGAAAAGACCCTGTAGAACTGGTTAGCCAGATACTAAACCTACAGATAAAAACAGACCAAGAACCAACTATAGTAATCTACGAAAGAACAGGAACGGTGATAATGAGCGGGGATATAAAGATTGATGCCCCTATATATGTATCCCACGGGAATATATATGTGGCAGTTGAGAAAACACCTGTAGTGTCCCAACCACCTCCACTTTCAGGTGGGGAAACTGTCCAAGCTGAAGAGGTTAGAACTGTAGTAAGGGAGGAAAGGGGCAGAATATTTGCAATAAAATCCCCAAGGCTAAAGGATTTAGTAGAGGCACTTAACGATATGGGGGTATCCCCACGGGATTTAATAGCTATAATACAGGCTATAAAGAACACAGGTAAACTACACGCAAAGATTATAGTGATGTAGCAAAACAGCCTAAACCTGTGTTAAATTTTGTATGTAAAATTTTGTGTAAAAGGGTGTAAAGATGGCACATATAAGGCTGAACATCTCTTTAGACGAAGATATAGCAAGAGAGTTAGACGAAATAGCAAAGGAGC
>JAADEV010000030.1 GCA_013153295.1 Aquificota bacterium
AGGGGATATAAAAGAGCATATACTACAGGAAACAAAGGAAGTTATAGCACAAAAAGAAAAAGAGTATCAAAACCTTTTAAAAGATGAGCAGGAGATAAAGGAAAAGCTACAAACAGAGAACCAAATAAAAAAACTACTGTCCCAGTATAAAGAAGTTGTTAATATCTATACCCAGAATCAGAAAAAACAGAGAAAAATAAAAGACCAGCTGTCAGCAGTCCAACACCAGATAAAACAGCTTGAAAAATTTCAACAAAAGGAAAAAGAGATAGAACAGTTTTTAGAGGAAAACAGGGAGATATACCTACAGGTAAAAAACGCTGTAGATTTTCTAAAGAGATTGAAAGGTGATACCCTAAAACAGGAAATACAGGAATTAAACAGTAGACTTAAACAGATACAAAGCAAAACAGAAGGGGTGAATTTACAAACAGTTGAAAGCCAGATAAAAGAGTTAAAAAAGTATGAAGAAGAATTTATAAAAACAAAACAGATTGTAGATACAGAAGGGGCAGTTAAAAGGAATATACAGAAATTTCAAGAAGAAATAGAAAAAGTAGAAAAAGAAGTAAAACAAAATAAAGCAATACTACCTGATATAAGCCGAATACAGGAGGATATAGACAAACTGGAAAAGGAAAGGGAGAACCTACAGTCTGTAATAGACAGTCTTAACCTAAAGATAAGCCGTTTAAAAGAGGAAAAGGCAAAGCTGGAAAAGGAAAAGGAGCTAAAGGAAGGGGAAAAAATAAGGATACAGAAAAAACTTGAGGAAATCCAAAAGCTAAAGGAAAAGATAGAAAAATACAGGAAGGTTGAGCAGGCACTTGGCAGTTCAGGTATACAGAAGATTATAAGGGAAACAGCCCTTAAGTATCTACCGAACATTACAAACGCTATATTTTCCAGTTTCGGGTTTAATTTTAGGCAGGTGGTTTTCTCTGAGGATTTTGATATATCTTTAGAAGTGGCAACAATGGAAAGGAAGGAGCGTCATATATCTGTATCTTCCCTAAGCGGTGGTCAGAAGGTAGCCCTCGGTTTAGCACTGAGACTTGCTATAGGTAAACTACTTTCCAATAAAGCAGATTTCCTTATACTTGATGAGCCTACAGTCCACCTTGACAAACAGAGACGGGAAGAGCTTGTAAACAATCTTATACAGATGAAAAATGAAAGGATAGTAAAACAGCTGATACTGATAACCCACGATATAGAGATTAAAGACGCCGCAGATACAGTTTACGCAGTGGACAGGGGCGAAGTCCACCTACTTGATTAAATATATGATAATTGAGGTAGTGATTTCCTCCCCGCATTTAAATGCAGAGCTTCCCGCTTCATCGTGGGACAATACCCACTCCACAGGCCTTACTTCCCCCCAGTCCGGAGGTAGGTCTCCAATTGGAGACAATGATGTTAAAATTAGATAGACAAAAATATCAAGTCCCTTTCATATCCTCTTTTAAAGGGGGAGCATTCTCGGGACTTTTTCGTAAAATAATTTAATTAAAACAAATGGAGGAATAGAATGGGAAGGATTTTAGCTGTTTTACTTTCTGTTTTTATGTTTACCACTGTGTATGCCCAAAATATAGCTTATGTGGACATACAGAAGGTTATGAACTTTTCAAAAAAGGGAATGGAGTATAAAAAAGAGATAGAAGAAAGGCTAAAGCTGTATAGGGAAAAGGCTAAAGAGCTACAGAAAAAGATAGAACAGCTTGAAAAACAGCTTGAAAGTCCAGTTTTATCTAAAGAAGCTAAAGAGAAAAAGAAAAAAGAGATAGTTGGGCTTAAGATGGAGATTGCAAAGCTACAAAGGGAAGCCCAGCAAGAATTTATAAAGATGAAAACAGAGGCGGAGAAAAAACTGCTGACAGAGATAAAAAAAGCCACAAAAAAATACGCTGATAAACATAATATAGACCTTGTTTTTATAGGTGGGGCTGTAGATGGGGTTGTTTACCACGATAAAACGATAGATATTACAGACAAAGTAATGGAAATCTTAGACGGTGGGAAAAAATGAGACTATCTGAGATAGCAAAACAGTTTGATGGACAGCTTATAGGGGAAGATAAAGAGATAAAGGGACTTAAAAGTATAACAACCGCTGAAGAAGGGGATTTAACATTTATAACAGAGGAAAAACATCTGAAACAGCTTAAGGAAAGTAAAGCTACAGCCGTCCTAACCCCTTTTAAACTGGAAATAGACATTCCACAGGTTGTAGTTAAACAGCCAAATAGGGTGTTTTACAAACTTATAGATATTATGTATCCAACATCACACCCTACAGGAATATCCCCAAAAGCGTCTGTAGGTGAAGGGGCAAAGGTTGGGGAAGATGTATATATAGGAGATTTTACATTTATCCACCCTACAGCAGAGATAGGGAACAATGTAAAGATATACCCTAACTGCTACATAGGGGAAAGGGTAAAAATAGGGGATAACACAGTTATATACCCAAATGTTGTTCTACTTAAAGATGTTGAAGTTGGCAAAGATGTTATTTTACAGCCCGGCTGTGTCATAGGTGGTGATGGTTTTGGATACTATCAGGAAGGGGGGAAACACAAAAAAATAACCCATATAGGAAAGGTGGTTATACAGGACGGTGTTGAGATAGGGGCAAACACAACCATTGACAGGGCAATGTTAGACAAAACTGTTATAAAAAGTGGAACAAAAATAGACAACCTTGTTATGGTAGCCCACAACTGTGAAATAGGGGAAAACACAATACTTGTATCACAGGTTGGTATAGCAGGTAGTTCAAAGGTTGGAAACAATGTTATACTTGCAGGTCAGGTAGGTGTGGCAGACCATATAACCATAGGGGATAATGTGGTTGTTACCGCCCAGTCAGGCGTTTCTAAAGATTTAGAGCCTAACAAAGTTTACGGTAGTGGTTTACCGGCGGTGGAGTGGTCTAAATGGAAAAGAATTCTCTTTTATATACATAAACTTCCTGAGATAGTTAAAAAGCTGAAAAAGTGAAAAGGATACTTGTAATAAGGTTTTCCTCCCTTGGAGATGTTGCTTTAGCTTCCTCTGTTCTTACACCCCTTTACGACGGAGGTTATACTATAGATTTTTTAACATTTAAACAGTTTGCCCCCCTATTCCATAAAGATTACAGGGTAAACAGAATTATCTCCCCTGAAAAGGAAGAGCTGAAAAGTATTAAAGATATTATCCAGTTTGGAAAACATCTACCTGAATACGATTACATACTGGATATACACAGTAATTTAAGGAGTTTTATACTGTCCTCTGTGGTTAAAGGTGAGGTATTAAGGTATCAAAAAAACTCACTTAAAAGGAGACTTTACACAAAAAAGCTATTTAGAAGTTTTTTAAAAGATAGCTTTAATGTGGTTGAGGCTTACACTAAGCCACTTAAAAGTATAGGTATAAGTGTAGAAAGCCCACGCCCATACATACCAGTCCATCAAGATGAGATACAAAGGGTAAAGGGGCTTTTACCTGAAAACTTTATAACCATTGGAGCAGGTGCAAGGTATAAAAACAAAGCCTACCCATACTTTCCACAGGTTAGTAAAATACTGCTGGAGAAAGGATACAATGTAGTCCTTTTAGGTAGTGAAGGGGACAAAAAATTAGACAAAGGAAATTACCCAAGGCAGGTGGTTGATTTAAGGGGAAAGCTACCATTAAGGGACAGCCTTGCTGTGTTAAAACTGTCAAAACTAACAATTAGTAATGATTCTGCTGTAGCCCATATGTCCCGTAGTGTAAAAACCCCAGTTTTAATGGTGTATGGGGCTACAAGTCCCTACTTTGGGTTTGCCCCCTTTAAAGATGAAGGTGATTACATATACCTTGGGCTTGACTGCCAACCTTGTAATCTCCACGGTAAAAAAGAATGTATGTTAAAATCATTAAAATGTTTAGATATACCGCCACAAATGGTGGTAGAAAAAGGTTTAAAACTGCTTGAAAGATGAGAAGAATAACCCTTGTTCTGTCTGGAGGTGCTGTTAGGGGAGCCGCCCATATAGGTGTTATAAAGGCGTTGGAGGAGTATGGACTTAGTATAGATGGGCTTTCCGGTTCCAGTGCCGGTTCAATAATAGCTGTTTTTTATGGTGCAGGTTATCCTGCAAAGGAGATGGAGGAGATAATACTTAAAACGAAGGTAATGGCTTACCTAAAGCCCTCTTTTAATCTACAGGGGTTTTTCTCACTTGAAAAGATGGGACAGTTGTTTGAGCAGTATATAGGTGTAAAGGATATTTCCCAGCTTGAAAAGAAGGTTTTTGTTTGTGCTACAAACCTTGAACTGGCAAAACCAGAGTATTTTGACACAGGGGATATTACAAAGGTTGTATCAGCCTCCTGTGCGTTGCCACCTTTGTTTGAACCTGTGGAGATAAACGGCTACACATATATTGATGGTGGGATAATGAACAACCTACCTGTTGAGCCTTTCCTTGATACAGGGAGCTTTATAATAGGTTCTGATGTTAACCCAATAGGAAGGGGAAAACCTGTAAAAGACCCATTTAACCTACTTATTAGAAGTTTGTATCTGGCTATCCGTTCCAATGTGGAGATGAGGAAAAACTACTGTCATATCTTTCTCCAACCACCAGACCTGAAAGGTATAGGTATGTTTTCCCCTTGGAAGATAAAAGACGCTATAGATATTGGCTATAAATACGCAAAGGAAGTTTTAAAGGATATAAAAAAGCAGTTAAAGGAGTAGGCTATGCTACCTATAAAAGATGATATTCCAACAAAATCTTTCCCTATCTTAACAATACTGCTTATTGTGGTAAATGTGGCTATCTTCCTTTACGAGATAACATTGCCCCCTAAACAGTTTGAGATATTTGTAAGGACTTACGGCTTTTTGCCTATAGACCTTGTTTACTTTAGATTTGACAAGGCTATAACATCTATGTTCCTACACGGAAACTTTGCCCATCTGTTTGGTAATATGCTGTTCCTGTGGGTTTTTGGAAACAATGTGGAAGATGCCCTTGGAAAGGTTAAGTTTATTATCTTTTACATACTTTCTGGAATAGGGGCGGCTGTAATGCAAGCCTCAATAAGCCTACTTGCAGGTAGCGTGGATATTCCTATGATAGGAGCTTCCGGGGCAATAAGTGGTATACTTGCCGCATACATAAAGCTGTATCCCCACGCTAAGGTTTTAACAATAATACCTCCTTTCTTCTTTATGGCGTTTGTTCTACCTGCTTGGTTCTTTATAGGATACTGGTTCTTTATACAGGTTCTATTTGCGATGATTACCCCTCCCGGAGTTGGTGGGGTGGCGTGGTATGCCCATATCGGCGGATTTTTAACAGGCTGGGTTCTTATAGATTTACTTTACAAACCATCAAAGGCTAAGGTAGTTCACTACTCATCTCTGCGGTGGTAGGGGGGCTTAGGTTCCCGTTCCTGTCTACCGCCCTTACCTCTACCTTGCCTTTCCCATCATAACCTTTTAGCTTGATAGAGTAGGTTTTCAGTGGAATTTTGTTTATCTGTTTACCGTTTATATAGATAAAGTATCCCTTTACATCTTTTGATGGGCTTTCTGACCATATTAGGTAGTAGTCGTTGCCTTTTCTTATAATCTCAGGGTTTTTAGGAGGTTCAGGTGGGAATATATCCCTAAACAGGATACACTTTAGGTAGGAAGGATTACTTTCAACACCGTTGTTGTTTTCATAGGTCATATAGTAGCAGTATTTAACACCTGAGGAAACCTGCTTATCTAAAAATGAGTTTTCCCCAACAAGGGAAACATAGGAAACAGGTATGTAAACCTTTTTTTTACTTTTATAAATATTAGCCTTTAAACCTGTGTTGTCCCACATTATTTTTATCCCATCAGGGGTAAGGGAAAACTGGGGATACGGTATCTCCCTTGGATAGTTAAAGGTAGGGATATAACAGAAGTATTTGGAAAACTTACTTTCACTTTTCTCTGTTTTTACCTTTATCCTAAAACAGTATTCCCTATCTGATTTAAAGGGGTATCTAAACCAGTAAAGGTTTCCTTCACTTTGGATATTTTTTACTATTCTGTGTCCAAGGGAAAATACCTCAAAGGTAAACTTTTCAGCCATACTTCTGCCATCTGCATACCTTGGGGTATATTTCCAGTAGATAACAAGCTGTTCCCCTTGCTGTTTTATGTTTATCTCTTTTACTGTAGCTGGGGCGTCTGTTAAAGGTGGTTTAGGGCTACCTTTCACCCCGCAAGCTAACACAAATGTGGAAGACAGTATAAACGCTGTCTTAAATACCCTCTTTAACTGCAAAATCCCTTATCCTCAGTAGCTTTTTCAAAATAGATGGAAACTGGTCTAAAGGTAGCTGGGTTGAAGCGTCTGATAATGCCTTTTCTGGATTTGGGTGTGTTTCAAAAAACAGCCCATCTACCCCTACTATTACAGCGGATTTTGAAAGTGGGTATATAAACTCCCTCTGTCCACCTGAGGCATTCCCAAGTCCACCGGGTAGCTGGACACTGTGGGTAGCGTCGTATATAACCGGAGACCACTGTTTCATTACAGGTATACTTCTAAAATCCACCACAAGGTTGTTGTATCCAAATGTAGTTCCCCTTTCTGTAAGGTAGTATTTTGTAGCCCCTCCATATTTTAGTTTTTCAACTATATTTTTTGTATCCCACGGTGATAGGAACTGTCCCTTTTTTACATTTACCTCCCTTCCTGTTTCTGCGGCTGAAAGTAGTAAATCTGTTTGTCTACACAGAAAGGCAGGTATCTGTATAATATCAACCACAGGTGCAACCTCTTTAGCCTGCCAGCTTTCGTGTATATCAGTTAAAACAGGGAGGTTGTATCTTTCCTTAACCTTTGACAAAACAGAAAGCCCATACTCAAGCCCCTTTCCCCTAAATGAGTGTATACTTGAGCGGTTAGCTTTATCAAATGAGGATTTAAAAACAAACCTAACATCAGGATACTCTTTCTGTAAGGAGGCTAAAACCTCTGCAACTTCCATACATATATCTTCACTTTCTATAACACAGGGTCCTGCAATAACTGTAAACCTTTCCATAATCCCCTACCCATCCTTTTAAGAAAAATTGTAGCACAGGAAGGTTTCTACAATCATGAAGTTATGATATAACTCATTGAGAGGAGTATACCTTATATATAGATTGAAAGTAGATATTAACCAGACTGGAGGTTTAGGATAATGTTTGA
>JAADEV010000070.1 GCA_013153295.1 Aquificota bacterium
CTAAAAAAGTTTGAAATTCCCTTTGATGTTTATATTCTGTCTGCCCACAGAACCCCAGATGAAGTGGCAGAGGTGTGTAAAACAGCAGAGGAAAAATATGGTGTTATTATAGCCGCCGCCGGCTATGCGGCACACCTTGCAGGAACTATAGCCGGAAAGGTATCAATACCGGTAATAGGCATACCTGTAGATAACTCACCGTTTAAAGGGTTTGATGCGTTAATGTCCACAGTTATGATGCCCCCCGGTGTTCCGGTGGCAACTGTTACAACAGGTAAAGCTGGGGCAGTAAACGCCGCTGTGTTATCAGCCCAGATACTCTCAATTGCATATCCAGAACTTAGGGAAAAGCTACACCAGTATAAACAAGAGATGAAGGAAAAAGTATTAAAAGCAAACGAAGAAGCTAAACAGCTTAGCTATTCAGGTTAGCTTGGAGGAGTTTGTATTGAAAGGAAACGATAAGGACACAGTCCTCTCTATTATAAAAAACCTTGTATTTATATTTGTTGCAGTTTCTATTATCAGGGTTTTCCTTGCACAGGCTTTTAATATACCCTCAGGTTCAATGAAACCGACCTTACTACCCGGGGATTTTATACTGGTTAATAAGCTGGTTTACGGTGAGTGGTCTGTTGGAATACCCTTTACAGGGGTTGAGTTTTTCACATACCACAACAGACTGGCAAAACCTGACAGGGGAGATGTTATAGTCTTTAAGTATCCTAAAGAACCGAAGATAGATTATATAAAAAGGATTATAGGGCTACCCGGTGATGTGGTAGCAGTTGTAAATGATGTGGTTTACCTTAACGGAAAACCCCTTAAAAGGGAGTATGTAGGGGATTATGTGGAAAGGAACGCAAGGGCAAGGAAGTATATAGAGTATATACCCCGTAGATACACAGGTAAACAGTATTCCTACTCTGTAATGGAGATTTTTGATGGGGAAGGGCTAAACTTTGGTCCTATAAAAGTCCCTGAAGGCTACTACTTCGTTTTAGGGGATAACAGGGACAACAGTAAAGACAGCCGTGTATGGGGATTTGTCCCTGACAAAAACATTATAGGACAGGCTTTTGTTATATACTTCTCTCTGGACACCGATGGTGGTGGAATTAGATTTAATAGAATAGGTAAAGTTATAAGGTAGAGGAGGAAGGGCTTGAACCTGTTTTTAATAAAAGGTGGACATATAGTTGACCCACAAACAGGAATAAACGGCAGGTTTGATATTCTTATAGACAAAGGTAAGATAGTAAAGATACAACAGAACATAACCCCTCCACCGAAAACAGAAGTAATAGACGCAAAGGACTGCTTTATAACCCCTTCCTTTACAGATATACACGTCCATTTTAGAGACCCGGGACAGACCTACAAAGAGGATATATACACAGGTAGCCTCTCAGCTGTTGCAGGGGGATACACAACAGTTGTATGTATGCCAAACACACTACCAGCTATAGATGAACCTTCGTTAGTCCGTTATGTAATAGAAAAAGGTGAAGAGGTAGGGCTGTGTAGAGTTTTACCTGCGGCGGCAATAACAAAGGGCAGAAAAGGACAAGCCCTTACAGAGATGTCCCTACTGAAGGACGCAGGGGCGGTTTATTTCACAGACGACGGTTCCCCTGTAATAGACGCCTATGTAATGAGAAAGGCAATGGAGTTTGCCGGTTCAATAGGCAGTTTCGTAGCAGACCACTGTGAGGATATTAACCTTTCTAAAGACGGGGTAGCCCACGAAGGGGAAATATCATCAGCATTAGGACTACCACCATTACCACCTGAAGCAGAGGACACAATGGTAGCAAGGGACTGTGTCCTGTCTATGCATACTGGAATGCCAGTCCATATATGCCACCTTTCCACAAAAGTTGGTGTAGAGATAATAACTTGGGCTAAAGCTATGGGGGCAAAGGTATCAGCGGAGGTAACCCCACACCACCTATACCTTACAGATGAGGAGTGGCTTGATTTTGACTGTAAAGCAAAAGTATCCCCACCACTTAGGGAGTATGAGGATATAGAGGCTTTAAGGTGGGCTTTAGCAAGTGGAATTATAGATATTGTGGCTACAGACCACGCCCCACACGCCCATCAGGAAAAGATGGCAGAACACCAGCACTGTCCACCGGGAATGATAGGACTACAGTTTGCCTTACCTATAGTATTGGAGTTAGTTAGGAAGGATTACTTTGGAATGGAAAGGCTTGTGGAGGTAATGTCCGTAAACCCAGCCCAAAAAATAGGTATAAATCCACCGAAAATAAAAGAAGGGGAAAAGGCAGAACTGGTTATATTTAACCCTACAGAAAGCTGGACAGTGGAAGAAGATGTAATACTTTCAAAAAGTAAAAACACCCCACTACTGGGAAGGAAGTTAATAGGAAAGGTAAAATACACATTTTACAAAGGAAAAATAGTTTACAGGGATAAACAATGACAGAGATAGATGTGGTAAACGCCTTAAAGGAAGTATACGACCCGGAGATACCACTTAACATCGTGGATTTAGGTCTGGTAAAAAATATCTCATTAACAGATGACAAGCTAACTGTGGTAATGACCCTTACCACCCCCCAGTGTCCGCTGGAAAAATACATTATCAGAACGGTAATGAAAACTTTAAACAAAAACTTTCCCCATTTAAAGGAAATATCTGTAAAACTGGATTTTAGCCAACCTTGGAACACATCACAAATATCAACAGAGGGCATACAAAGACTTAGAAAATTAGGCTGGAATATATAGGGAGGAAACTTTGGAGGAGTTAAAAAGGGAAGCAAAGAAAAAACTAAGTGATATACTTGCCTATAGTAGTAAGTTAATAGCACCGTCAATACTATCTGCAGACTTTACCAGATTAGGTGAAGAGATAAAAAAAGTAGAAGAAGGTGGGGCAGATATACTCCATCTGGATATAATGGACGGTAGGTATGTTCCAAATATTACTATTGGTATACCTGTAGTTGAAAGTATAAGACAGACCACAAACCTACCACTTGACGCCCACCTTATGATAGTAGAACCTGAAAGGTATGTTCCAGATTTTATAAAGGCTGGTTGTAATATGGTTTCCTTCCATATGGACGCCTGTATCCACTCCCACAGGTTGGTAGACTACATAAAATCCCAAGGGGTTATGGCAGGGGTAGTCCTGAACCCTGCAACACCTGTAAACACCTTAGAGGAGATAATCCATTATATAGACTATGTCCTTATTATGTCTGTTAACCCCGGTTTCGGGGGACAGCGTTTTATACCCCAAACACTCCAAAAGGTAGCTAAACTAAAAAGGCTTATGGAAGAAACTGGAAGGACGGATATTCTTATACAGATAGACGGAGGGGTTAAGGTTGACAACATAGCCCAAATATCACAGGTAGGTGTGGATATATTCGTAGCCGGCAGTTCTGTATTTAAAGCAAAAGACCCTGCACAGGCAGTAAGGGAGTTAAAAAACAGGGCAATGTTAGTAGAGGTGTAAGATGGATTACTCAATAAGGGTGTGGCCTGACAAGATACTAAAGGAAAAGATGCAGGAGGTTGATTTTTTTAATACAGAAAAGTTAAAGGATTATGTGGATATTATGTTTGATAAAATGTATCAACTTGAAGGGGTAGGGCTTGCGGCAAACCAGATAGGTATACCCTACCAGATAATAGTTATAGATACAAGCCAAACCAAAAACGAAGAGTATCAAGAAGAGGAAAGTGTAAAGTTAGCCCTTGTAAATCCAAAGATAGTCCTGAAGGAAGGGGAAAGACAATCTACAGAAGGTTGCCTTAGCTTTCCCGGTGTTCAGATAACAATACCAAGGGCAGAAAGGGTTGTGGTAGAGGCTAAAGACATCTCAGGGGAAAGTATCACACTTGACGCTACAGGATTTTTATCCGTCGTCCTACAACACGAGATAGACCATATTAACGGAATACCATTTATAAACTACCTTTCACCTACCAAAAAAAGGCTTGTTTTAGAAAAGTATTTCAAAAAGCAGAAAACCGCCCAAAAAAAGTAAGGAGAAACAATGTTCCCAGACCTGATAAAGATAGGTGATTTTACAATACATACCTATGGGGTTATGGTAGCCTTAGGTATGGTAGCCTCTTACCTTGTGGCTATATACCTTGGGAAAAGGGAGGGTATCCCTACAAGTAAGATAGAAAACCTTTTTATAATAGCCATTGTAAGCGGTGTTATAGGGGCAAGGGTTTTTTATGTTGTGGAACATTCAGAACGGTTTAACAGTTTGTTTGATATTATAGCTGTATGGCAGGGGGGGTTAGACTGGTTTGGAGGTTTAATATTTGGAATAATAGGGGTTTTAATAGGACTAAAGATATACAAGATACCCCTACTAAAGGCAGGGGATATTGCCGGGGTTTCCATAGCAATAGGACACGCAATAGGTAGGATAGGTTGCACCTGTGCCGGTTGCTGTTATGGGAAGCCTGTCCCTGAAAACTCCCCTTTTAAAGATTTTGCAATTACCTTCCCAGACCACCCACACTCTATAGCCCCATCAGGAATTCCCCTATACCCTACCCAGCCTGCTGAGGCTATAGGAAACTTTCTAATATTTGTTGTCCTGTTTCTACTATACAGAAAAAAGAAATTTGATGGTCAGATTTTTGCCCTTTACCTTATACTTTACGGAGTGGAAAGGTTTTTACTTGAGTTTTGGAGGGGTGTAACACCTCCACTTCCAATAGGGCTAAACTGGAACCAGATTGTTAGCCTCAGTATGGTTGTTGTAGGGGTTTTAATCTACCTTTTCAGAATGAAACAGACCCAAAATGAAACTGTATGACCTTTTTAAAAAGAAGGCTTTCCATATAGACCTATCCCTTGACAGGGTAGAAAAGGCTTTATCCCACCTTTCAAACCCACACAAAGAAATAAAAGGGATTATAGTATCAGGGACAAATGGTAAGGGTTCAACGGCGTCCTTTATAGAAAGTATAGCCAGACACCACAACCTAAAAACAGGGCTTTTTACATCTCCACACCTAATTCAAGAAAACGAAAGGTGGAGGATAAACAACACACCTATAGATAACAGCAGATTAGAGGAGTATATAAACATAATAAAACCACTTATAGACAGATACTCCCTTACATACTTTGAAGCCTGCACAGTTTTGGCATTTAAATTTTTCAAAGATGAGAATGTGGATATAGGTATATTTGAGGTTGGGCTTGGCGGAAGGCTTGACGCCACAAACCTACTTAACCCGGAAGTGTCTGTTATAACAAATGTTTCCTTAGACCATACACACCTTTTAGGGAATACCACTTGGGAAATAGCAAAGGAAAAGTTAGGTATAGCAAGGAAGGACAGACCACTTGTCATAGGTTCAAACCAGATGGAGATAATATCCCAAGCTGTTATAATGGGGATAAGGGAGATTTACCACTATCCAAAGGGCTTTTTTATACAGAAAAAAGATGGTTTTTACCATTACAGATTTGGGGATTTACAGGTAAACAACCTACAGATAAACCTACTTGGGGAGTATCAGCCTGTAAACTGTGCCACAGGTATAACAGCATTCACCCTTTTTGCCGGCAGAACAGGTTTAACCTTAGATAAAAACAGTATAAGGGAGGGGGTAAAAAACACAAAGATAGCAGGTAGACTTGAGGTAGTAAGGGAACAGCCTACAGTAATACTTGATGGCGCCCATAACACAGAGGCAGTGGAAAAGCTGTTTAAATCCTTAAAAAAACTGTTTCCAAACAAAAGGATTATAACTGTATTTTCAGCTATGGCAGACAAAAACTGGGAGAGGCTTTTAGATATAGTAAAATCAAACTCCCACAAAGTTTTAACTGTTAAAATGCCCTTTGAAAGGGGAATAAAAGAAGATGATATAAAGGGAAAAGCAGAGTTTTACAAAACGGTGGAAGGGGGCTTAGAAAAGGCTTTTAAAACAGCGAATAGGGAAGATATTATTTTAATAACAGGTTCACTTTATCTGGTAGGGGAAGCCCTTAAGCTGTTAAAGAAGGGGGAAGATGGACGGAATACTGTTAATTGATAAACCTGAAAACATAACATCAAACCACCTTGTCCAAAAGATAAAAAAGGCAACAGGTATACAGAAGATAGGGCATACAGGGACGCTTGATTACTTTGCCAGTGGGTTAATGGTATTAACAGTTGGGCAGGGAACTAAACTAACCCAGTATTTCCAAGGGTTAGATAAAGAGTATACAGCCACAGGGGAGTTGGGAAAGGAAACAGACACCTACGACATAATGGGAAAGGTGGTTAAACAGTCCCCCTGCAACACTTCAGAGGAAAAGGTAAGGGAGGCTATCCTTTCTTTTAAAGGTGAATATTCCCAAATGCCGCCGCCATATTCCTCAAAAAGGGTCGGGGGAACAAGGGCTTACAAGCTGGCAAAAAAAGGAATACAACCACCACTTAAACCGAAGCTGGTAAAGGTATACTCAATACAGATAAACAGTGTAAACCTGCCGTTTTTTACAATAACTGTTTCCTGTTCATCAGGGACATATATAAGGAGTTTAATTAAGGATATAGGGGACAGGTTAGGCTGTGGGGCTTATACAGTCTCTTTACGAAGAACGAAGGTTGGGGATTTTGATGTTAGTCAGGCTGTTCCGTTTGAGGAGGTGGTAAACAGGAAAGCTGTTGAAGAAATGATAATACCCCTTCGGGAAGCCCTCTACTTCTTTCCAGAGGTTGTGTTAGATGAGGGTTTTGATAAAAGGTTTTCTTTCGGTCAGCGGTTTAAGATACCCTACCAGATAGCAGGTTTGGTAAAGGTTGTATCAAAGGAGGGTATACTGTTAGGTATCGGCAGGGTAGACGACAACCAGATACTCCACCCAGTAAGGGTATTATCTGGCATAGGTGTATGAAATGGTTATATTTTTTGTTTTTGTCCTGTTTTGAGGGGTGTTTTTTGAGGGGAAATTTTGGTAAGTTATTGATAAACAAAGGAAGTATTAATTGAGATGGTATTGAGACATAAAATTTGACAAAATGGCTTTTTCCAACTATGATATAAATATCTGTATTATTTCGGGGTTTCTTGGAAACTGAATAGGT
>JAADEV010000137.1 GCA_013153295.1 Aquificota bacterium
CCTGTCTTTCGACAGCTTCCTGCCCTGTGAAGCCCGGACTTTCCTCCCCTGTAAAGGGGCGACCACCCCACAGACCGCCGAGGTAGTAGAAAGATATTATAGTATCAAATACAATTTCTGTCTGTTTTTTTTACCTATCAAGGGGTTTTGCTGTTTGTGATTTCTGCATACTGTTGGAACTTTTTGTAAGCCTCACCTGATTTTAATGCTTGATAAGATGTAAACAACGCCTCATCTAAATCCTCTGTTTTTCCATAGCCCATAAGTAGCAGTGCTGAAGATAAAAGGGCAAACATAACAACCCCTTCCTCACCTTTGTGTCTTAGTATATCTAAACAAATCTGGGCGTTTTCCTCCAGAGAAACCTTTCTTAAAACTAAAGTTTTATCAACCCCCTCAGGGTCTACAGCCACAAACCTTCCACCTTTTTTATCCTCTATAAAAACATCTGTTCCCTGATTTGGGAAAGGTTCTATGCCACCTTCCAGCCCCTTAAACACAGTTATCCTCTCCATTCCAACATACCTACCAAGGGCTATATACTTTTCTATGTAAGGGGGGTGGGAGACGCCTGTTATAACCTTGTCTGTGTTGTATGGGTTTAACATTCTTTCCATTGTGTTGTGGTAAGTCCTTAAGCCAAACTCCCTCCTTTTATCCATAAGATTGAACAATTTTTGTGCAAATAATCTCTGGTGGACAAAACCAAACCCAGTTTTTTCAAGGGTTTCCTTAACTGTGTCTATACTATCTGGGGTTTTTGCCCCCATCTTTTCCAATACCTGATGGTATGTGGTTCCATACTTTGAAGGGACATTCTCAGCCCCGTGTCCCCCAAGGTAAACACCACAGGCAGAGGCTATAAAGATAGACGCAGGTAGTATATGTATAGACCTGTCTTTTCCATCGTAGTTAACCGCCAAATCAAGGGGTTTAACATCTGTTTCCACAGGTTTTAACTCCTCCCTGTATACATCTATAAACCCCTTTAACTCATCTATAGAGGCATACTTTATCCTTTCAGCTGACCAGAAAGCCCCTATCTGTATATCCGTTGCCCCACCGTTGGCTATAATCTTTTCAGCTTGATAAGCCTCTTCCTTTGTAAGGTCTTTAAACCTCTTTTTTCCTACCCCTACCTTTTTTAGATACTGTAAAAGCATCATTACTCCCCTTGCACATCTTTTGTGTAAGTTTGTTCTACAGATTTTATCAAATTTTTGTTTCTACTGTGTTTTTAAACAGTTTTCTATATTGGCATACTTTTTGCTTCCCTATCAAAAACAACACTAAAAACTCAGGAATAGACAGATGGAAAAACTGGTAAAGGTAAGTAGGGAAAGGAGTAGCAAACTTAATAAGATAGAGCTACTTAAACAGGAGCATTCCCCTAAAGAGGCTTGGGAAAGGTTAGAGTATTACGCAGAGAAGGGATTTTCCTCAATACCTGAGTATGACCTGAATTACTTTCTAAAGTGTTTCGGTATATTTTACCGCCCTGCTACACCTGAAAGGTTTATGCTGAGGGTTAGGATACCCGGGGGTAGGCTTAACTACCAGCAGGCTTTAAAGTTAGGGGAGGTAGCCCAAAGGTTTGGGAATGATTACATAGATATAACCACCAGAATGCAGGTGGAGTTAAGATACCTCCGTATAGAGGATATACCTACCGTCCTTAAGGAGCTGGAAAGTGTCGGTATAACCACATTCCAAACAGGGGTTGATAACTTTAGAAATATAGTCCAAGACCCCCTTGATGGGGTAGCCTTTGATAATGTTATACCCACTTGGGAGATACTCCTACAGCTACAGGATATATTCCTGAAGAAAGAGGAATGGATATGCACCCTCCCCCGTAAGTTTAATATCTCCATCGGCGGTAGCTTTGCAAATAGATGTAATCTGTTTGGACACGATGCCTGTTTCGTCCTTGCAGAAAAGGACGGGGTATACGGGTTCAATGTTTACTTAGGTGGAAAGGTTGGAGCAGTTGCTAAGCCTGCCGATGTGTTTCTTTTGGGGGGAGAAATCCCCTCCTTTTTTGAAGCATTGGCAAAGGTCTTTAGAAGATACGGCTTTAGGGATAGTAGGAATAAAAACAGACTAAAGTATCTGATAGACGCAGTAGGTATAGATGAGGTTATAAAAGCGGTTGAGTTTGAGGCTGACAGACAGTTTGAAAAAGGGGGAATAACCCAAGTTCCAATCCAAGGTGGGGATAAACCACACAGAATACAGCTAAAGGACGGTAGCTTTGCCCTACATATGGTAGTTCCCTCCGGCATCTTCTCTGGGACAGCGATGGTGGAGACCGCCTTGCTGAGTAAAGAGTTTGGAAGTGGGGAGATAAGGCTTACAGTTGAACAGAACCTTTATGTTTTAGGGGTAAAAGATGGAGATATACCTAAAGCCCTTTCCCAACCTGTTTTCCAAAAATACAAAAACAAACATTCCATATTCTTTTCAAACCTTGTAGCCTGTGCAGGGACGGAACACTGCCCATTTGGGGTGATACCAAACAAACCTGATGCCGTAGAAACTGCCCAGTATCTAACAGAAAAATTCCCACAGGCAGAGGGAAAAATCAGAATGTATTGGTCTGCCTGCCAGAAAGGGTGTGGTATCCACGGTCTCGGGGATATTGGATTTGTAGGGGTTAAGTTTAGAAAGAACGGACAGCCAGTCCTCGGTGTTGATATACACATAGGGGGAACAATAACAAAGGAAGGGGAAGAGGGGAAGCTACTTGTTAGAAATGTAGCCCTTGATGATGTTAAAGGCTATGTTGAAGAGCTTGTAAGGGAGTATCTCAGACTGAAAAAAGAAAAAGAAAGTTTTGAGGAGTTTTATAAAAGGGTTTTATCTAAAGTTTCAAAGGAGGCTGTAAGGTTTTTAATCCTGTTTAACAACTTTGCAAAAAGGACAGGTATAGGTGTGTCCCTTGAGCTAAACGACTGGGTTATAGGTAAATCAAGTGAGGAGGAGGAGATTTTCGGCTTTGGATACCAACTCTACAAAAAGCTAACAGGAAAACCACCTTACACCAGACCTAACATACTTGAGATATACGATGAACCTGAGGCAGAAAAGTTATCAAAGTTAGGTGTAAAGCTACCTAAAGGGCTTGGGGATATTGTTATGAAGATGATTACCAAAAATCCCCAGAAAAGATACAAGGTTTTCACAGAGATAGAGAAGGATTTAGAAAACATAGGAGGATAAAATGAAAGATTTTAAGGTTGAAGGTAGCCCGACCCTTGGGCTGGCTATGGCTACATTTGGCTTTTTTATAGGATTTGCCGCAGTATCACTTTACACACCTATGGCAAAAAGCCTTGAAGGTATACTTGGGCTGTCTGGGGCATTGGTAGGCTTACTTATAGCCGCCCCTAACCTAACAGGTTCACTGCTAAGGATACCCTTTGCCGCTTGGGTTGACCAAGTAGGTGGAAAGATACCTATGCTTACACTTTTGACCCTTGCGGTATTTGGTATGGCAGGGCTGTCAATCTTACTACACTTTTACTACCCTAACCTTGAGCCTTGGATGTATTGGTTAATACTGTTTTTCGGTTTCCTCAGCGGTTGTGGTATAGCCACATTCTCAGTGGGTATAGCCCAGACATCATACTGGTTTCCTAAAAACAAACAGGGATTTGCCCTCGGTGTTTATGCAGGTGTTGGTAATCTGGCACCGGGAATATTTGGGCTGATACTCCCCTACGCCTTTAAATACATAGGGCTTACAAACTCCTACATACTTTGGTTTGGGTTTTTACTTTTAGGCACACTTATATACGCCATACTTGCAAAGGACGCCCCATACTTCCAGCTTATAAAGGCAGGCTTTCCCCGTGAAGAGGCTGTAAAAAAGGCAAAGGAGCTTGGACAGGAGCTAATACCAACTGGAAACCTGATACAATCCCTAAAAATATCTGCTAAACAGATACAAACTTGGGCGTTGGTAGCCCTTTACTTTACATCTTTCGGTGGTTTCTTAGCCCTTACAGGTTGGTTTCCTATCTTCTGGATAGAAAGCTACGATGTTAATATCAGGGAAGCTGGGGTTCTAATGGCTTTTGGCTTTTCATTACTTGCATCTGTTATCAGGATTTTTGGAGGCTGGTTAGCTGACAAGATAGGCGGGGAGCTAACATCTATAATGGCTTTTTCCATTGTTCTACTTGGGGCATTAACAATTATCTTTGCCCAGAATAACAGCTTTTGGGTCTCATTTGGCGGTGAGGTTCTAATGGGGATAGGAATGGGTATAGCAAACGGTTCTGTGTTTAAACTTGTTCCAAAGTATGTTCCAAACGCTACCGGTGGTGCCGCCGGCTGGGTAGGTGGACTTGGGGCTTTTGGGGGCTTTGTAGTTCCACCTATACTTGGAAAGTTTAAGGATATTTACGGCGTCCTTGGATACTCTAAAGGCTTTATTGTGTATGTGGTTTTAGCTGTTATATCAATAGCCATCTCTATCTTCCTGTGGTTTAGATACGGTAAAAAATCTATATAAAGGGGTGTAAAAATGTCTTCAGGGGAAATCCTTGCAAAAGCCCAATGCCCTTACTGTGGTGTTGGCTGTGGTTTAGAAATATTCAAGGATAAAAAGGGCAGAATAAAAATAAGAGGTGATAAGGAACACCCTGCCACAGGTGGGGATTTGTGTCTAAAGCCGATACCATACCCTAAAGTTATGGATATAGGAAGGGTTCCAGCCCCTTTATACAGGGAAAACAAAAACCAACAGTTTAGGGAGATTAGCTGGGAAGAGGCTTACAGCATAATAGCCAAAAAGCTAAAAGAAAATAAACCAGATGAAAACTACTTTTATATATCAGGACAGCTTACAACAGAGGACAGCTATGTTATAAACAAGTTTGTTAAAGGCTTTGTTAGAACAAATAATATAGACGCAAACTCAAGGCTTTGTATGGCTTCAGCTGTAATGGGATACAAACTGGCATTTGGTTCAGACGGACCCCCGGGAAGCTATGGTGATATAGATGACGCTGATGCCTTTATCTTTGCAGGTTCAAATGCAAGCTGGACACACCCGGTTTTATTTAAAAGGGTTTTAAACAGGAAAAAGGAACACCCTGAGGCAAAGATAGTTGTTATAGACCCTGTATATACAGCTACAGCGGAGAAATCAGACCTGTGGATAGATATTAAACCGGGAACAGATACAGTCCTTTTTAACAGCGTTCTACACATACTACACAAAAAAGGTTGGATAGACTACCAGTTTATATCAAAACATACAGAAGGCTTTTGGGAGGCGGTAAAGGAGGCTGATAAATACCCACCTGAGGTGGCATCAAAGATATGCCAGATAAAAGAGGCAAAAATATACCAACTTGCTGAGATTTACGCCTTTAGTAAAAAGGTTATCTCATTTTGGACAATGGGCTTTAACCAGTCCTCAAACGGCACAATGAAAAATATATCCCTAATAAATGTCCACCTTGCCACAGGTAGGATTAACGAAAAAGGTTGTCCATTCTCACTAACAGGACAGCCTAACGCAATGGGTGGCAGGGAGGTAGGCTATCTGGTTAATGGATTACCGGGATACAGAGATGTTAGAAACCTTGCAGACAGAAGGTTTATGGAAAGTTTCTGGGGTATCCCAGAGGGTAGTATAAAGGAAAAACCGGGTATAACTATTGTGGAAGCGGTGGATAAGTTTATATCTGGGGATTTAAAACTAATATGGATAGTCTGCACCAACCCAGCGGTAACAATGCCAAACCTAAACAAATTCTGGAAGGCATTAAGGAACACATTTGTTATAGTTCAAGACGCCTACCTTACAGATACAGTTGATTACGCCAATCTGGTTTTACCTGCTACCCAGTGGGGTGAAAAGGAAGGGGTAATGACAGGTTCAGACAGGACAATAACCTACAACAAACCATTTACCCAGCCACCGCCACAGGCAAAAGACGACTGGCAGATATTCTGTAATGTGGCAAAGGAGTTAGGCTGGGGGGACAGTTTTAACTACACAAAATCAGAGGATATATTTAACGAATATAAACAGACCACCAAAGGTAGGTTGTGTGATATATCAGACTGGGATTACAGCCAACTACCGAAACAGTGGGGAGGTAAATGGCTTTATAAAGACAAAACCTTTCCAACAAAGTCAGGTAAAGCCCAGTTTAATGTAGCCAGATACACACCTCCACAGGACAACACAGATTACCCCTATTCAACAATCCTTACAACAGGTAGAACAAAGAAACAGTGGCATACAATGACCAGAACAGGAAAAGCCCACGAGCTACTAAGGGGAGAGGCGGAGCCTTTTATTATGCTAAACGAAGAGGACGCATTTGAGCTTGGAATACTGGACAATGATTACATAAACATAAAGTCCGTTAGGGGACAGATTTATATAAGGGCTAAAATAGGACAGATAAAAAAGGGGGTAGCCTTTGCACCGTTTGGATACGGAAAGATATACCACTTCCCAACAAATATCTTAGTAAACGACAGTATAGACCCTATATCAAAAGAGCCTGAGCTAAAGTTTTCAGGGGTGTTTATTAAACCGAAAAAGAAAAGGATTTACAGACTGTCAGACAGTATATACTCAGCAGTTAAAGAAAATTACCCATCTGTGGAAAAGTTTTTAGACGACGCTATAGAAAGGGGGTATAAAAGGCTTAGTATAGAGGGTATAGAGGATATACCTACAGACACGGTGGAAAACCTAACTAAAACTATGAAAGAGCTGATAGATATATTTATAAACAACCCAACAGACTGGGAAAGGGCAAATCTACTAAACGAAGAGATAGCCCAAATATACATAAAACTAAAGATTCAGCCACACCACCAGCAGGAGATAAGCCGTTCCTTCGCAAAGGCTATGGAAGAGATTTTTGATATGGATAAAAAGATGGTTGAAAACTGGGAGTATACCCACAGCTTCCTCTCCCACAGCATCTTTGAGCAGGTAAAAAAACACTACGAAAACAAGAATTTGTAGACT
>JAADEV010000022.1 GCA_013153295.1 Aquificota bacterium
CCTAAAACACAGGCTAAGCCTGTAGAAAGCCCGAGCTACGGCCGTTCTCGGACGGGGGTTCAATTCCCCCCGCCTCCACCAAAAGAAAATTATTAATAATCTTCTTAACTACCACTTAGAACCAACCTCTCTAAAATCTATATTTCTTTTACAGTTCCTAAGTTTCCAAAAAATTTGAAAATAATTAAAAGTTATGATAAATTATTAATGAATGTTATTAATGGAGATTTGTTATGAAGGTAGAAGCTGGCACTGGCTTGTCTGTGTATAAAAGTATACTTGATATGCAAAAACAGATGGCAGAGATGATAATACAGCAGAATTTACAAACTAATCAAGGACAGGAAACACAACAGGCTGTCCAGCAGACAAAAAATGTTGTTAATGGAAACGCGGTGTCCACCTACGCATAGACCTTTGAGAGGGCTACCAGCCCTCCTCTTTTTTTATTTTCTTTCCCAATCTTAATAATTAAATATTAGCATTCTAATAAAAAGTAATTAATGATTTATATCATAATCTAATTTTTTCCTTTTTTTTTCCTTTTATCCCACCCCATCGCAGAATTTTCACCATTTTTGTCGTAAAATATTAGATAAAATACACCATCAGGAGGCAAAAAACTTTATGTTCAACGAACTTACTATAGAAGAGGCGTTAACCTTTGATGATGTTCTACTTCTGCCAAGGAAATCTGATGTTCTACCCCACGAAGCAGATGTAAGTTCTTACCTTACACCTAACATAAAACTTAATATTCCCATTGTGTCAGCGGCAATGGACACAGTGACAGAGCATAGACTTGCAATAGCCCTTGCAAGGGAAGGGGGAATAGGTATAATCCACAGAAATATGTCAATAGAAGACCAAAAAAGGGAAGTGGAAAAGGTAAAAAAAGCTGAAAGTGGAATGATTATAGAGCCGATTACAATTCTCCCAAACCAGACTGTAAAAGAAGCCCTTGAGATAATGTCCAACTACAAAATATCCGGTGTCCCAGTTGTAGATAAAGAAGGTAAGCTAATCGGGATACTTACAAACAGAGACCTTAGATTTTTACACAAGAAAGATTACAACAAGCCAGTGGAACAATTTATGACAAAAGCCCCGCTGATAACAGCCAGAGAGGGTATATCCCTTGAAGAGGCAATGGAAATACTACAGAAACACAAAGTAGAAAAACTCCCAGTGGTTGATAAAGAGGGCTATCTTAAAGGGTTAATAACCATAAAAGATATAGTTAAGAAGAAAAAATACCCTAACGCCTGTAAAGATGAGCTTGGTAGATTAAGGGTAGGTGCCGCAGTAGGAACGGGACCGGACACTATGGACAGGGTATCAGCCCTTGTTGAGGCTGGGGTTGATGTTATTGTAGTGGATACAGCCCACGGACATTCTGTAAGGGTGTTAAAAACTGTGGAGATGATAAGGGCAGAATTCCCAGACCTTAACCTGATAGGTGGAAATATAGCTACCGGTGAAGCGGCGGAAGACCTGATAAAAGCAGGTGTTGATGCTGTTAAAGTAGGTGTTGGACCCGGTTCTATCTGCACCACAAGGGTTGTGGCAGGGATAGGTGTCCCACAGATTACAGCGGTGGCAAAATGTGCAGAGGTAGCCCACAGATACGGAAAAACTGTTATAGCAGACGGGGGAATTAGATACTCAGGTGATATAGTAAAAGCAATAGCCGCAGGGGCAGACACAGTAATGCTTGGTTCACTTTTTGCAGGGACAGAGGAAAGCCCCGGGGAAAGGATTTTCTACCAAGGAAGGGCTTACAAAGTATACAGGGGAATGGGTTCACTTGGGGCTATGAAGGCAAGATACTCATCTGATAGATACTCACAGGAAAACTTAGAGAAATTCGTCCCAGAGGGAATAGAGGGAAGAATACCTTTTAAAGGACCTTTATCTGATATTGTATACCAGCTTGTTGGAGGCTTAAGGTCTGGAATGGGATACACAGGCAGTAGAACAATAAAAGACCTACAGCAAAACGGCAAGTTTGTAAAAATAACAAACGCAGGGTTAAGGGAAAGCCACGCCCACGATGTTTATATAACCCAAGAAGCCCCAAACTACTGGATAGATTAAACTAAAAAAGGGGGTGGTTGATATGAACGAGCCAATCACCGCTTACATATCAGCTGCAGCATTTGGGGTTGTATCCTTACTTATAATAGGCTTTTTAATAAAAGAGATGGTAAAACACTACTCAAACAAAAACAACACGGAGTAAAAAATGGCAAGGAATATCTCCCAGTTTGAAATGCTACTTACTCAGGAGCTAACAAACTTAGAAAGGTTTGTGGTAAAAAGTCCACTTGGAACTAACGAGTTTTGGAGTGAGTGGCAGGAAAAAACCGGGGAGATAGTAATAACAAAAGCGGCAATAAAAAGGGCATTAAGAACACATAAAGGAAAACTATCACCTGAAGAGATAAACAAACTGTCATCTATGCTTGAAGCCTTTAAAGAGATAGCGGCGTATTTAGAGCTTTTAAGACAGACAGCCCTACAGATAAGGGGTGTAGACGCCGCGGAATGGGATATTTTAGGGGGATTGGAAGGGGAAAGTGAGGGAGAAGACGACTTCTTTTAAAAAGGAGGAGTTATGTTTGACGGGTATATGACACTGGAAGATGTAGATGTTAGTGGAAAGAGGGTTTTTGTAAGGGTTGATTACAATGTCCCTTTAGATGAACACGGCAATATAGTAGACGATGTTAGAATAAGGGAAACAATACCAACAATAAACTACCTTATAGACAGGGGGGCAAAAATAATACTCGCCTCCCACCTTGGCAGACCAAAGGGGGAAAGGAAGCCTGAATATTCACTTTTCCCTGTGGCAAAAAGATTAGAAAGACTTTTAGAAAAAGAAGTAAAGTTTTTACCTGACTGTGTAGGGGAAGATGTTAATGATGCTGTTAACTCTATGAAGGAAGGAGATGTTATACTCCTTGAGAACCTTAGGTTCCACCCAGAGGAGGAAAAAAACGACCCAGAGTTTGCAAAGGCTTTAGCATCACTGTCAGATATATATGTAATAGATGCCTTTGGTACCTGCCACAGAAAACACGCATCAATGTATGGGATTAAAGATTATGTCCAGCCTGTTGTTATGGGGTTTCTACTTGAAAGGGAGCTTAAATACTTTGAAAAAGCATTGGTAAACCCACAGAGACCTGTTGTAGCCTTCCTTGGAGGGTCAAAAGTATCATCAAAGTTAGGTGTTATTACCCACCTACTTGATAAGGTGGACAAACTTTTTATAGGTGGGGCTATGGCTTTCACATTCCTAAAGGCACAGGGATACAATGTAGGTAGTTCACTTGTGGAAGAGGAAATGCTTGATGAGGCAATTTCCATAATAGAAAAGGCAAAAAAGTTAGGGGTAAAGCTGTATCTACCTGTGGATTTTGTGTGTGGACAGGCTGTTTCCGAGCAGACACCTGTCATAGAGGTAGCTTGGCAGGAGATACCAAAGGGCTGGCTTGGGCTTGATATAGGACACGCCTCAACAGTCCTTGTAAGGGAGATACTAAAAGATGTCCAAACAATAATATGGAACGGTCCAATGGGTGTTTTTGAAATAGAGAAGTTTAAACACGGCACATTTTCAGTAGCCCACGCAATAGCAGAAAGCCCAGCCTTATCTATAGCTGGAGGTGGGGACACAGACTACGCAATACACAAAGCAGGTGTTGTTGATGATATAAGCTACATCTCAACAGGTGGGGGAGCCTTCCTTGAGCTACTTGAAGGTAAACAACTACCCTGTTTAGAGGCTATAACAAAGCACAACTAAGGAGACTGTTTTGGGTATAAAGGATTTTGTCCAAACTGCAAAAGAGGCGGCTGTTATAGGGGGACACATTTTAAAGGAAAACTTTAGAAAAATAAAAAATGATGATGTGGAATACAAAGCAAAAAAAGATTTTGTAACATATGTGGACAGACTTTCTGAAGAGAGGATAAAGGATTTTATACTGTCTAAACACCCTAACCACAGCTTTTTCGGTGAAGAGGAAGGAATATCAGGGAATAAAAACAGCGTATACAGGTGGATAGTAGACCCACTTGACGGAACAAAAAACTATATAAACGGATTTGAGATATTTGCCGTATCTGTAGCCCTTGAGGAAAACGGAGAGATAGTAGCAGGGGCTATATACATACCTATACTTGATAAACTTTACTGGGCTGGAAAGGGACAAGGGGCATATGTAAACGGAAACCAGATGAGAGTATCAGACAGACCTACAGACAGGGCAATAATAACAACAGGTTTCCCGTTCCGCTACGAGGAGGAGATAGACAACTACCTGAAAGCATTTCGGGAGGCTATGATAACATTCTCAGCTGTAAGGAGACCGGGGGCGGCGGCTGTAGATTTAGCAATGACAGCAGAAGGGGTTTTTGATGGCTTTTTTGAGATGAAACTGTCAAAATGGGATATTGCGGCAGGTTCACTTATGGTTGAGGAAGCAGGGGGAGTTTTTACCAACTTCCAAGGGAAAAAAGAGTTAGACGGTAATGTGGTAGCTGGAGGGGAAAGGATATACAAAATACTGTTTGATATAGTCCAAAGAACATTGGTGTAAGGGGCGGTATCAATGGGAGCAGAGGAAAAACTAAAGGAATACAGGGAGCAGATAGATAATATAGACACACAGATACTAAAGCTGTTAAACGAAAGGGCTAAACTGGCAAAGGAAATAGGACATATAAAAAAGGAGATAAACAAACCAGTTTACGACCCTTCCAGAGAAAGGAAAATATTTGAAAGACTTGAGGAGCTAAACAAACAACTTGGACAGCATTTCCCAACACAGTATATCCGCCCTGTTTTTAGGGAGATAATATCAGCCTGCCGTTCTACAGAGGAAAATATAAAGGTGGCGTATCTGGGACCAGCCGCCACATTTACCCATCAGGCGGCAATATCACACTTTGGACAAGGTGTTGAGTTTATACCTATGCCCACAATAAAAGATGTTTTTGATGAGATAGAAAGGGGAAAGGCAGACTTTGGGGTTGTCCCTGTGGAGAACACATTGGAGGGTATTGTTAACCACACCCTTGATGAGATGGTAAACACACCACTAAAGATAGTAGGGGAAACCATATTCCCAATATCATTACACCTTTTAAGTAAAAACAAAAACCTTAAAGAGATAACCAAGGTGTATTCCCACAAACACGGTCTTGCAGAAAGTAGGGAGTGGCTTAGGAAAAACCTACCCCACGCCCAGCAAATAGAGGTGGAGTCCACAGGGAAGGCGGCAGAAATGGCAAAGGAGGATATAGAGGCGGCGGCGGTAGCAGGTGAAGCGGCGGCAGACACTTACGGCTTAAACATACTTGTAAGGAATATAGATAAGCCGGAAAACTTTACCAGATTTCTGATAATAGCGGATAAAACCAAATCCCCACCGCCTACAGGTAGGGATAAAACAACCTTTGTATTTTCCCTAAAGGACGAGGTAGGGGCTTTATACAAAATCCTTGAAATACTGTCTAAACACAGAATAAATATGACAAAGATAGAATCCAGACCTTCAAAAAGGGAGGCTTGGGATTACATATTTTTTATTGATATAGAAGGGCATATACAGGAAGAAAAGGTAAAGGAAGCCCTTGAAGAGATAAAAAGTAAAACCCCATTTTTTAAGGTTTTAGGTTCATACCCTAAAGCTGAGGAAACTTCAGCCTACTAAACAGGAACAGCCCAACAATCAGGTAAACAATATCCACAGCAAAAATCCCGTAGTAAGGTATCACATTACTTTGGGCTAAAGATGTTAAGAACGCTGTAGCATACCAGTAAACAAGCAGGGAAACAGCCATTAAAACCAAGTAAACCTTCTTCCTACCCCATACAAGTGGATAAAAAGCAACACTTAAAACCAACGGTGATATAACACTTGCCAAGCTGGAAAACATCTTACTCCAGTAATATGAAGATGGGTATCCAAACTTCTCTGCTATCACTGCGGCGTGGTATAACTGCCTTATAGAAACTGGCTTTTTAACCTTTATAAGTTTTTTTAACTCCTCTAAATTTACCTTCGTCTGTAAGATAAAAACAGAAAACCTCTCTAAGGAAATATCCTTATCATCTGAAAAAACAACCTTTTTACCATCGTAAATCTTTATTCCCTTTTCAACAAAAAACCTTTTACCTTCAATAACAGATTTTGGTGTAAAGTTTGGGGTATACTCAACGGCAACAATCCCTTTTCCATTTTTACTTTTTAGGTCTAAAAAAGAAAAGTAAACAAACCTGTCCTTGTCTATAGCTACCCAAGTGTTATAGGCAATTAACGGTTCATTTTGGGGTCTTTTCTTTAAAAAACTGTATATATCCTCAGCCCTTTTTTTCGCCTCAGGCATAATTAGTTCAAGGTTTGCAACCTGCAACAGTGAAACAACAACAGGGAAAATAAACAACGCCACACCAAGCCTACGGAGTGATATACCGTTAAGAAGTATAGGATAAATCTCCCTTGAGTTAACCAAATCCCTTGCAAGTAAGAAAAGGGCAACAACCATAGAAACAGGGAGTATGTAGTAAACCTTTTCAGGTGTTTGGTATAAAACATAAAGTAGTATAGCCTGATAATCTAAATTTTTTACTTTCCTGAGTATCTCAACAACCTCTGCAAGAATACCAACAAAGGCAAACGACGGAACAAGAACAAGGAGATAAACAGCTAATTTCTTATAAAGATACCGATACAACAGCTTCATCTAAAGTATCACCATATTTATAGTTCAAAACAGGATAAAAAATTATAACAGAATTATCTGCGGCTAAATCGGGATGAGGTTGCTTTATTTTTATTTAACCCTTTTCATCTTTATTTTTATTTTTCCGTC
>JAADEV010000040.1 GCA_013153295.1 Aquificota bacterium
TTGTTGCTACCATCTTTTCTCACCTCCTTTATAGTTAGTTTGTATTAACTTACTTTATAAGATATTCCTTTTTAAAGTAGGTGTTAATGAGGAAAATCATAAAAAACTGAATAATTTAAAATTTTCAAAGAGTATTTTTGTGCTAATTGGTGTTGTTATATACTTAATGCCTAAGTGTTTAGTCTAAATTATCAGGTCATATAGAAATTGTTAAAATTATCCTTTTTGTATTATTCTATTTTAGTTTTATAGATTAGTTTTATAGATAAACAAGGGAGGTAAGAAATTGGCAAACATTACAATTGGTAGCCTTGATTTCCCAAAAGTCTCAGAACAACCTGTGGAAATCGTTGAAAGGAAAGGGACAGGACACCCTGATACAATCTGTGATGCATTAGGAGAGGAGTTATCTATAGCCCTTTCCCAGCTTTACAGGGAAGAATGTGGGGCTATTATGCACCACAATGTTGACAAAGCCCTGTTAATCGGTGGAATAGCAGACCCCCAATTTGGTGGAGGCAGGATAATCTCCCCAATAGAGATATACCTTACAGGAAGGGCTATAAATGAGATAAACGGTAAAAGACTACCTGTTGAAGAGCTTGCAATAGAAACTGCCCATAAATGGCTAAAGGACAATATACCAAACCTTGATATAAGCAACCATATAATAGTTTATCCAAAACTAAAACCGGGAAGTAAGGACTTAGTTGAGCTTTTTGAAAGGTTCCAGTTAAAAGGGGAAGTCCCACTTGCCAACGATACATCTTTTGGTGTTGGATACGCCCCATTTGACGATATAGAGAACATAGTTTACCAACTTGAAAGGAAACTAAACAGCAAAGAGTTTAAAAAAGACCACCCGTATGTAGGTGAAGATATAAAGATAATGGGGGTTAGAAACGGGGATAACATAAGAATAACAATCGCAATGGCTTTCGTTGACAGGTATGTAAGTTCTGTTAACGATTATATAGAAAAGAAAGAAGCAGTTTTAAAATACGCAATAGAGGAAGCCCAGAAGCTAACAGACAGAAATGTTGAAGTATTCCTTAATACAGCAGACGACCCAGATAACAACTCTGTATACATCACCGTGACCGGCACATCGGCGGAAGCAGGGGACGACGGACAGATAGGAAGGGGGAACAGGGTTAACGGTTTAATAACACCTTACAGACCGATGAGCTTAGAAGCGGCGGCAGGTAAAAACCCAGTTTCCCACATAGGAAAGATATACAACACAGCGGCTATGGATATGGCAGAAAGGATTGTAAACGAAATACCTGAAGTGGAAGAGGTTTATGTATATCTGGTAAGCCAGATAGGAAAGCCTATCACAGAACCGCAGGTATGTGATGTGAAACTTAGGACAAACAAGGATATAAAGGGAATAGAAGAAAAGGTAAGAAAGATTGCACAGGAAGAGATAGACAACCTACCAAACACTTGGCAGAAGTTCTTAGAAAGGAAGTTTAGACTATACTAAAACTAGGGGCTATTTAGCCCCTTTTTACAAAAGATGGTAAAAGTAGGATTAACAGGTTCTATAGCCACAGGAAAATCCACAGTAGCAGAATTATTCAGACAGCTTGGGGCTTATGTTATAGACGCTGATAAAATTGTCCATTCCCTACTTGAGCAGGAAGAAATAAAAAACAGAATAAAAGAAGAGTTTGGAGATGTTTTCACCACAGATGGGAAAGTAGACAGGAAAAAGTTAGCAAACATAGTGTTTAGGGATAAAGGCAAAAAGAAAACCCTTGAGAACATACTCCACCCAGAAGTTTTTAAAAAAATACAACAGTTCTTTAAAGATGTAGAAAAAAAAGACCCTAAAGGGGTGGCAATAGCAGAGGTCCCACTTATGATAGAAACAGGTAGCTACAAACACTACGACCAAATTATTGTTGTTTACGCCCCACTGGAGACACAGATAGAAAGACTTATAAAAAAAGGTATGTCTAAAGAAGAAGCCCTATCAAGGATAAAAGCCCAGATGCCAATTGAAGAAAAGGTAAAATACGGTGATTTTGTTATAAACAATACATCTACATTACAAGAGCTGAAAAAACAGGTAGAGGATATTTATCAAAAACTAAAGGAAATGGTATGAGAGTAGTTTTAATCTTTATTACTGCCTTAATTTTTCTCCTTAGCTGTTCAAAAACAGATGATAAGCCTGATATGGTTATTGATATAAAAGTTTCCAAAGATGGATACTCCCCAAATGAGATAACAGTCCCACGGGGAAAAACAGTTTTATTTAGAATTACAGCTTTAGACGATGGTATAAGTGCTGGATACGGTAGCAGTAATGTGGGACACTGTTTTTACATACTACTACCCTACGATGTAATGGTTGAAAACATAAAAAAAGGGGAAACAAAAGAGGTAAAGGTCAAAATGGTCTACCCCGGAAAGTTCCTCTTTACCTGTCCTTACTGTTCCGGTATCTTCCCAACAACAGGCTATCTGTATGTTAAGTAATGGTAAAATTATTAACCACTTAATCCAAAAACAGGAGGATTTTATGAAGGAAAGGGTAATACTTGCCTACTCAGGTGGTTTAGACACTTCTGTTATTGTTAGATGGTTAACAGACAAAGGATTTGAGGTTATAACATACACCGCAGATGTGGGACAGGGGGAAGAGTTAGACGAAATCCCTGAAAAAGCTAAAGCATCAGGGGCAGTTGAGGCAATTGTAGACGATATAAAGGAAGAGTTTGCAAGGGATTACTGTATGCCACTTATGAGGTCTGGGGCGTTATACGAAAACAGATACACTTTACTGTCAGCCCTATCAAGACCCTTAATATCAAAAAAACTTGTGGAACTTGCCCACAAATACAACGCCCATTATGTAGCCCACGGTTCAACTGGAAAGGGAAACGACCAAGTAAGGTTTGAAACATCAGTATGGGCTTTAGACCCTGATATAGAAGTATTAGCCCCTGTAAGGGATTGGGAGTTTAAATCAAGGGACGAGGAGATAGAATACGCTCTAAAACACGGTATCCCTGTAAAAGCAACGAAGGAAAAACCTTACTCCTATGATAGAAACCTGTGGGGAGTAGCAATAGAAGCGGGAGATTTAGAGGATATATGGAAAGAGCCACCGGAAGATGCCTTTGAGATAACAGTTAACCCAACACAAGCCCCAGATGAACCGGAGTATGTGGAAATACAGTTTGAGGAAGGTATACCTGTGGCAATAAATGGTAAAAGATACGACCAACTTTGGAAACTGATATGGGATTTAAATGAGATTGGGGGAAAACACGGGGTTGGCAGGATAGATATGGTTGAAAATAGGCTTGTTGGTATAAAGTCAAGGGAAGTTTACGAAAGTCCAGCAGGTCTAATGCTTATAAAGGCTTACGATGAACTGGAAAGTTTAGTGCTTGATAGATTTACATACCACTACAAGATAACCCATATCTCCCAGCCTTACGCAGATATGGTTTACAACGGTTTATGGTTTTCAAAACTAAGGGAGGCTATGGACGCCTTTACACAGGAGATAGCAAAATTAGTTAATGGGGTTGTTAGATTTAAGCTGTATAAAGGAAATGCCCAGATAGTAGGAAGAAAATCACCTAACGGTCTGTATTTTGAAAAACTGGCAACATACTCCCCAGAGGACGAGTTTGACCATAAAGCAGGTGAATACTTTACAAAGGTCTGGGGTCTACCACTTAAAGTTTTTGCCAAGGCAAACAGAAAAAGCAAATAGAAAAACCGGGGAGAACTGTATTGCTTTCTGTTGTTAAAAGTGGTGGGTTTCTGGGGATAGATGGGTATCCTGTAGATGTTGAAGTTAATGTGTCCGCTGGACTGCCACAGTTTATAACCGTTGGATTACCTGACACTGCCGTTAAAGAAAGTAGGGAGCGGGTAAGGTCTGCAATAACAAACACAGGTTTTAATTTTCCAGTAAAAAAGATTGTTGTAAACCTCGCCCCTGCAAACACACCGAAACAGGGAACTTTATACGACCTACCTATAGCTGTAGGTATACTATCAACAGCAGGGGTCTTTAACAGTGAAGATTTACAGGACTTTGCCTTTATTGGGGAGCTGGCACTTGACGGAACACTGAGAAAGATAAACGGGGCTATGCCTATAGCCCTTGCTTTAAAGGAAGCAGGGATAAAAAACCTGATACTACCTGAGGAAAACTCCCTTGAAGCCTGTGTAGTTGATGGTATAAATGTGTATGGCTTTAAAAACCTCAGGGAGATTGTTGATTTCTTTAACGGTAGCTTAAACAAAGAGCCTGAAAAAATCTCAGACAGATACATTACCGCAGACTACTCAGTATACCCGGATTTTGCACAGGTCAGGGGGCAACACCTTGTAAAGAAAGCACTTGAGATTGCCGCCGCAGGTTTCCACAACATCTTAATGATAGGAACACCCGGTTCCGGTAAATCTATGATGGCTAAAACATTCCCATCTATACTACCACCTATGGATTTTGAAGAAGCAATAGAAACAACAAAGATATACAGCGTGGCAGGGCTATTGGAAGATTTTATGGTAAAAAACAGACCCTTCCGTAGCCCACACCATACATCTTCCGATGTGGCACTTATAGGAGGGGGAAATATACCAAAACCGGGGGAGGTGTCTTTAGCACATAACGGGGTTTTGTTCCTTGATGAATTCCCAGAGTTTAAAAGGACTACCCTTGAAGCGTTAAGACAGCCTTTAGAGGATAGGGAGGTTGTTATATCAAGGGCATCAGGTAGATACAAATTCCCTGCAAAATTCCAACTTGTTGCGGCGGCTAACCCGTGTCCCTGTGGATACAAAGGAGACCCTAACAAGGAATGCCAATGCACACCAGCCCAGATAAGAAAGTATAAAAACAAAATGTCCGGACCAATTTTAGACAGAATAGACCTTATAACTTGGGTCAGCAGTGTTCCACCGGAAGAGCTGGCAAAGATGAAAGAAGGGGAAAAATCAGAAAGTATAAGGGAAAGGGTTATCTCAGCTGTGGAAATACAGAGGAAAAGATTTAAAGGGTTAAAGATAAATTTTAACAGTGAAATGACACCTGACCTAATAAAAAAATTCGTAAAATTAGAGGATACAGCTGAGAATATCCTGCTTACAGCTGTAAAAAAATACTCAATATCAACACGGGGCTTCTTTAGAATACTAAAAGTAAGCAGAACTATAGCTGACCTTGACAGGTCTGACAGTGTAAAGTCTGCCCATATTATACAGGCGGTAAACTTTAGGATAACAGAGGGATAGGTTTTGGATTTGTTAAAAGCATTTATATTAGGGGTTGTGGAAGGGCTTACAGAGTTCCTACCTGTTTCCTCAACAGGACATCTAATACTGGTCTCCCATCTACTTGGTATACCACAGACAACAGCCCATAAAACATTTGAGGTTGTTATACAGCTTGGTTCTATACTTGCAGTTGTATTCCTCTACAAAGAAAAACTGTTTAAAGATATAAACCTATGGAAAAAACTGATAGTAGCGTTTATCCCCACAGGGACAATAGGCTTTCTACTTTACAAAACAATAAAATCCCTTTTTATACCTTCATTAACAGCTGTAATGTTAATCGTAGGTGGTGTTATTTTTATACTGGTAGAGTTATGGCATAGGAATAGGGATTTTCCTATAAAATCTTTAGACGAAATACCTTACCACAAGGCTTTTATGATAGGGCTTTTCCAGTCTTTAGCTGTAATACCGGGAACATCAAGGTCTGGGGCTACAATAATAGGGGGATTGCTACTTGGACTT
The DNA here is from genome assembly GCA_013153295.1 of Aquificota bacterium. Classification (GTDB taxonomy): domain Bacteria; phylum Aquificota; class Aquificia; order Aquificales; family Hydrogenothermaceae; genus Persephonella_A. Next base: position 5,779 of record JAADEV010000040.1, read on the forward strand.
GACAGGAAGACAGCCACAGAGTTTTCCTTCCTCCTTGCTGTCCCAACAATGTTTGTAGCTACAGTATACGATATATACAAAAACTACCAAATAATGACCGTTGAAAACTGGCAGTATCTCTTTATAGGCTTTATAACATCTTTTATATTTGCAGTCCTTTCCATAAAACTATTTTTAGGTTTTGTAAAAAAATTCTCATTTATACCATTTGGAATATACAGAATTATTGTAGGCTTACTGTTCTTATACTTAGGGATAAAAGCAACCCAATAGTGGTAAAATACTAAACACCTGATAAACTTAAGTAGTAGTTGGGAGTTTTATATGGAAAAAACAGAAAAAGACAACAGGGCAAACACTCCCCAGTATGTATGTGAAGAGGACGAAATAGACCTTTACGAGCTATGGCTTACACTAAAGAGATGGAAATGGATACCTATAACAACCACACTCCTTACAGTTCTGCTGGCTGTTGTATACGCCTTTTTTATAGCCAAACCTGTATACAGAACTGAGGCAAAGATACTCCCCCTTGAAAGTGGAAGTGGGGGACTTTCAAGCTACAAGGCAATAGCAGGTATGCTTGGTATATCTGTAGGCGGTGGAGGTAAAACAGACAAACTTATAGCCGTCCTTGAAAGTGATACCCTAAAGCTAAGGGTTATAAGAAAGATGAACCTTCTACCAATCCTTTTTGAAGAAAAATGGGATAAAGAAAACAACAGATGGATACTGGAGGAAGGGGAGGAACCACCTGACGAAAGGGACGGATTAGAAAAACTGAAAAAACTTATATCTGTAAGTAGAAACAAAAAGGTATCTGTTATAAATATCACCGTAGACTACCCTGAGAAGCCAGAGGTAGCTTACCAGATAGCGAAGAACTTCCTTGAAGAAGCCCAGAAGATAATAAACGAAAAATCATTTACACTGGCAAAAAGATACAGAAAGTATTTAGAAGAACAGCTAATACTGGTAAAGAAAAAGATAGACTTACTTGAAAAGCTGTATATGGATTATGTAAAGGGAAAAATTAAATCCATACCATACATATTTGATATTGATGGTAGCCTACTTGGTAAAGGTGG
>JAADEV010000057.1 GCA_013153295.1 Aquificota bacterium
AACTGTCCTACCTTGATATAATATTAATCCTTGATACAAATACAAAAACAGGAGTGGTGTAATGTTTAACTTCGGTGAGCTTGGTAATATGATGAAGATGGTTAAAGCGATGCAGGAAAATGTGGAAAGGGCAAAGGAAGAGCTGAGACAACAGGATATACCTGTGGAAGTTGGCGGTGGAATGGTTAAGGTTGTGGTAAACGGACTTGGTGAGGTTAAAGATATTTTTATAGACGAGCAACTTTTAACAGCTGACAATAAAGAGATATTACAGGATTTGTTAGTATCTGCTATGAACGAGGCAAACAGACGTTCAAAAGAGGTAATGTCAGAAAAGCTATCACAGGTTGCAGGGCTACCTACAGACTTTGGGGGGCTTGGTAAACTTCTATGATAGAAGGGATTGTCCCTAAAGCACTAAAAGAGGTTATAGAGGAAATCTCCCAGCTGCCGGGGTATGGTGAAAAATCAGCCCAAAGGTTTGCAGGAAACCTGTTAACAATGCCCCGTGGGGAGGCTTTACAACTGGTAGACACCCTGAAACAGATGCTTGAAAAGATACACCCCTGCAAAGAGTGTGGACTTTACACAGAAGAAGAGCTTTGCCCTGTCTGTAAAGATGAAAGTAGGGATAGGCAGACAATCTGTGTTGTGGAAGAAAGTTTTGACGCATTTACAATAGAAAGGACAGGAAAGTATAAAGGGCTTTACCATATACTTGGCGGTAGGTTGTCCCCCCTTGAAGGTATCACAGCGGAAGACCTTAATATAGACCGTCTGGTAGAGAGGGTAGAAAGCCAACCTATAAAAGAGGTAATACTTGCCACAAACCCTACAGTGGAAGGTGAAGCTACTGCCTCTTACCTTTACAACCTGTTAGCTGATAAAGGTATCACAATATCAAGGATAGCTTACGGATTACCATTTGGGGCAGTCCTTGAAAATGCAGACGATTTTACAATAGCAAAAGCCCTTGAACATAAATTTAAGATGTAAACCACTATGTTAAAATCTTTATACCACATAGTTTAACGGAGGTATAAATGGTAGAGATAGATATAGAAAAGTTTGGTAAATACCAGTTTGAACAGCCACCTACAATAAAAGAAATAATAAAAAAGCTGGAAGAAGAGGGTAAAAAGGCTAAAAAGGTTATCGGTGGAGTTTTTAACGGAGAGATTATAGATATACATACACCTATTAGGGAAAGTGGCAAACTAAGGTTTATAACTAAAAAAGACCCTGAAAGTTTAGAGCTACTGAGACACTCTTTGGCACATATAATGGCACAGGCTTTAAAGGAGCTTTACGGGGACGAGAATGTCCACCTTGGGATAGGACCAACAACAGAACACGGCTTTTACTACGATGTGGAAATAGAGGGGAAAAGGCTTACAGAGGAGGACTTACCAGTAATAGAAGAAAAGATGAGGGAGATTATAAATAGAAACTGTGAGATACAGAGGGAAGAGCTACCACGGGAAGAGGCGTTAAAACTGTTTGAGAACAAAAGGGAAATATACAAGATAGATATTATTAAACACCAGATACCTGAAGGGGAGCCTATTTCAGTTTATACCCAGTGTGGGTTTACAGACCTTTGTAGAGGTCCACATATACCATCAACAGGGGAAGCAGGGGCTTTTAAACTAACATCACTTGCAGGGGCATACTGGAGGGGAGAAGAAGGAAACCCTATGCTACAGAGGATTTACGGCGTTGCCTTCTGGACAGAGAAGGAGCTGAAAAAATACCTTAATATGCTTGAAGAGGCTAAAAAAAGAGACCACAGAAAGTTAGGTAAGGAACTGGAGCTGTTTATAATCTCAGAGAATATAGGCGGTGGGCTTGCCCTATGGCTACCAAAGGGGGCAATAATCAGAAATGAGATAGAGAACGCTTGGAAGGAGGAACATACCAAAAGGGGCTACCAGCTTGTATACACACCACACATAGGAAAGGAACAACTGTGGCAGACAAGTGGTCATCTGGACTTTTATATGGAAAATATGTTTCCAAGAATGCAGATAGAAGATGAGGGATACTATGTAAAACCTATGAACTGTCCTTTCCACGTGGAGATTTACAAATCAAAACAAAGGTCTTACAAAGAGCTACCACTTAGATTTGCAGAGCTGGGAACAGTTTACAGATACGAAAGGAGCGGTGTTTTACACGGTTTAATGAGGGTTAGGGGCTTTACACAGGACGATGCCCATATAATATGCACAGAGGAGCAGGTTGAACAGGAGATAAAAGGGGTTTTACAACTGATACTTGATACATTAAAAAGCTACGGATTTGACGAATTTCAGATATTCCTATCCACCAGACCGGAAAAGTCTGTAGGGGACGATAGAATGTGGGAGGTGGCAACAAACTCCCTTAAAAAGGCAATAGAAAGTGTAGGGCTTGAGTATGATATAGACGAAGGTGGTGGAGCTTTCTACGGTCCTAAAATAGATGTAAAAATAAAAGACGCCCTTGGTAGAATGTGGCAGTGTTCCACAGTCCAATTTGATTTTAACCTACCAGAAAGGTTTGATATGTATTACATCGGAGAGGACAACAAAAGACACAGACCTTATATGATACACAGGGCAATATTCGGTTCTATAGAAAGGTTTATAGGGGTATTACTGGAGCATTACGCAGGGCTACTACCACTTTGGCTTGCACCTGTCCAAGCTAAAATAATCCCAATAGCAGACGCCCACCTACAGTATGCTAAAGAGGTGGAACAGAAACTAAAAGATGCAGGCTTAAGGGTTGAAGTGGACGACAGGAATGAAAGAATGAACAAGAAAATAAGGGACGCAGAGCTACAGAAAATACCTTATATGCTTGTGGTCGGTGATAAAGAGTGGCAGACGGGAACAGTCTCAGTAAGAACCAAGAAGAAAGGAAACATAGGGGTGTTTACAATAGATGAGTTTATAAACAAAGCAAAACAACTTATAAAGGAAAAATCCACACAGCTATAGGAGAAAAAAGATGGACAAAAAAGAGAAGAAAAAGCTACCAATAGAAGAAAATGTGGACATAGAGTTTGAATACAAAGTTTATATGCTTTACGACAAGCTGAAAAAACACAAGGGGCTGGTTGTCCTTGGGGTTGTTTTATTTTTTGCCCTTATATTTGGAGGATACTTTTACAAAAAGCATAAAGAAAGCCTTTTAAACCGTTCATCTGTTATAGCATACCAAATAGAAAAGGCATACCTGAATAAAGAGTATGAAAAGGCAGAAAAGCTAATAAACCAGCTAAAGAAAGAGTATCCAAACTCACCATTTGTAAAATTAGCAGAGGGCTACAGCTTCTTAATAAAAAAAGAGAAAGAAAAAGTATCCCCTACAGATGCAGATAAACTGGAGCAGATACTATCAACAAAACACCTAAAAGGTGTGGTTGTAGAGTATAAAGGATACCTTTACTACACAGATGGAAAATACCAGCAAACACTGTCAACAATCCAACCGATAGACCAAAGATACAGCAACTACATATCAGCCCTAACCTTAAAAGGCTTTACATACAAAAAAATAGGAAAAACAGAAGAGGCAAAGCAGGTATTTTCACAGGTTCTTGAGCTTTCCCCATACGAATACTTTAAGCTAATAGCCAAAGAAAACCTTTAAAGGAGGAAATAATGGAAAAAAAGGAAAAGCTATACGAAGGGAAGGCAAAGATAATATATGCCACAGACAACCCAGAGCAGGTAATAGCATATTACAAAGATGATGCCACAGCGTTTGACGCCATAAAAAAAGCCACAATAAAAGGTAAAGGGGAGCTAAACAACACAATAGCCTCTTTCTTTTTTAAACTACTTAATGAAAAAGGAATACCGACCCACTTTATAAAACAGCTATCAAACAGGGAGATGCTTATACAGAAGGTAGAGATAATCCCTGTTGAGGTGGTAGTAAGGAATATTGCGGCAGGTAGTATAGTAAGGAGGCTTGGAATACCGGAGAAAACAAAGTTTGAACCACCGTTGGTAGAGTTTTATCTAAAAAATGATGAGCTACACGACCCTATCCTGTGTGAACAGCACATATACGCAATGAACCTTGCCACACCTGAAGAGGTGGCAACAATGAAGGAGTTAGCCCTAAAGGTAAATGAGATACTAAAGGAGTTTATGGAGAAACAGGGGATTATACTTGTTGACTTTAAGTTGGAATTTGGTAGAAAAGACGGCAAAGTGATACTTGCCGACGAAATATCCCCAGATACCTGTAGATTTTGGGACGCAAAAACAGGGGAAAGCCTTGATAAAGATAGGTTTAGATTTGACCTTGGAGACTTAATAGAAGGCTACAAAAAAATACTGGAAAAGATAGAAAAACAGGAAGGGTAGGTAATGAAGGAGGTAAAAAAGGCTGTTATACCTGTGGCAGGCTTCGGCACAAGGTTCCTGCCAGCTACAAAGGCAACCCCTAAGGAGATGATGCCAATAGTAGACAAGCCTATAATCCAGTATATAGTTGAAGAGGCGGTAGCCTCAGGAATAGAAACAATAATATTCGTTACAGGTAGACACAAAAGGGCTATAGAAGACCATTTTGACTACTCCCCAGAGCTTGAATACTCCCTTATGAAAAGTGGAAAAGAGGAGTATGTGGAGATTATCAGACAGATTTCAGATATGGCAGATTTTGTTTTTATACGCCAGAAAGAGCAACTTGGACTGGGACACGCTGTCCTTACAGCAGAGCCTTTAGTAGGGGACGAGCCGTTTGCAGTTTTATTAGGAGATGAGCTTATTATCAATGAAGAAAAACCGGGTATAAGTCAGCTAATAGAGGTTTACCAAAAATTCGGTAAATCTGTCCTTGGCACAACAGAAGTATCAAAGGAAGAAACAAACAAATACGGTATAGTAGACGGAAATCTGATAGAGGAAGGTATAAGGCTGGTAAACTACTTGGTTGAAAAGCCAGACCCCTCCGAAGCCCCATCAACCTCTGCAATAATAGGCAGGTATATACTAACCCCAAACATATTTGAAAGTCTAAAAAAAACCCCCTTCGGAAAGGGAGGGGAGCTACAGCTTACAGACGCGCTTATGAATTTAAGGGGCAAAGAGGCAATATACTCAAAGGATATAGAAGGTGTAAGACACGACACAGGGAACAAGTTAGGCTACATAAAGGCAATAATAGATTTTGCCCTTGAAAGGGAAGACACAAGGGATTTTGTAAAGGACTTAATACTACAGAAGGCTGACCAGCTAAAGGGCAGTTAACCCCCTATGGAAAAGGGCAGTTTTAAAACCAAGAAAAGATACGGACAGCATCTCCTAATAGCCCCAGAAGTAATAAAAAAGATAGTTGAGTTTATAGATATAAAAGAGGGGGATATTGTAGTTGAGATAGGGGTAGGGACAGGAAACCTTACACAGGCTATACTGGAAAAAAAACCATACAAACTGTTTGGTATAGAGATAGATAAACAGGCTTATCCAATCATACAGGAAAGATTTAAAGATTACCAAAACTTTACACTTATACAGAAGGATTTTTTTGATGTAGACCTACGGGAGCTAACAGAGGGGAAAAAAATAAAGTTAGTTGGAAACCTCCCTTACAATGTTGCTTCACTAATACTGGTAAGAACAGCCTTTTACACAGATATAATCCAGCTTTCTGTTTTTATGGTTCAAAAGGAAGTAGCCCAAAAATTAACAGCAAAACCAAACACAAAAGATTACACATTCCTATCTATTTTCATACAAACATTTTTTAAAGTTGAGTATATGATGAGTGTCCCCCCAAGGTTTTTTAGACCTCCACCGAAGGTAGTTTCCGCCGTGGTTAGACTAACCCCAAGGACAGATACAGACTGGATAAACAGGGATAGATACAAAAAATTAGTGTCTAAACTTTTTGAAGGTAGAAGAAAAATGTTAAAAAGAAAGATAGACCCTGAGCTGTTAAAGAAAGCCAACATACAACCAACATCACGGGTAGAAGATTTATCCGTGGAAGATTTTATAAACCTGTATAAGGTAGTGGAGAAAGAAGAGGAACCCGAGCTTACATAAGCCCGGGAACTGTTGTTAAGCGTCTAAAGGATAAACAGATACTACCTTTTTCCCCTTAGACCTTTCAAATTTAACAATACCATCAATTAGGGCAAAAAGTGTGTAGTCTTTCCCAAGACCAACATTCTTCCCCGGATATATTCTGGTTCCCCTTTGTCTAACAAGTATATTTCCAGCCTTCACTTTTTGTCCATCGTATCTTTTAACACCAAGCCTTTTACTAATACTATCCCTTCCGTTTTTAGCTGAACCACCACTTTTTTTCGTAGCCATTATTCACTCCTCCTTTTAAGCCTTAATCTCTTTAATCTTTATAAGTGTATAAGGCTGTCTGTGTCCATTTAGCTTTTTGTAGTTTTTCTTCCTTTTAAAATGGAAAACAAGCACTTTTTTATGCTTTCCGTGTTCTATTACTTCAGCCTCAACTTCCCCTTGTGTTTTTATATTCCCATTTTCGTCCCTTATAAGGGAAGCTGGGAATTTTACAGTTTCCCCCGGGGAAGCACAGAGCTTTTCTACCTTTAGCAACATTCCCGGTTCCACCTTGTACTGTTTGCCACCTGTATTTATAACAGCATACATAGATACATACCTCCATACTGTTTCTGATTAAGCAAGATAAATATTTTAACACTGCTTGCTTTTTAATTCAAATTTTGCATTATTATTCATGTTTAACATTTGTTTTGGAAATAACGAAAACATATATGTGTTTTATTCCTTTCATGGCACTTACCTCCTTTTTTTTATTCTTTTCGGTAGGTGTCCACC